>CAMWJT010000008.1 GCA_947174625.1 uncultured Ruminococcus sp. | reverse complement strand
TTATCAGATAGACCGGACGTTCTCAAAGGCTGCATTTGCATGGAAGCTGAAAATCAGCCGGAACATACTGGATAAATTGTTGAAAAAGAAGGAAATACTATGGCTTATCCTCAGGGAACAAGAATCGGAGTTTGAGGATTTACAGCTACATTAAGTTCTTTTTCCCTAGTATTCTTAATTCTTAATATCTTACAAAAAATCAACATTCCTATTACAAATGCTACCTATGAAAAAATTTTATTAATATCAACATTATTTGGATTAATAATAGGAATAATTTTTGGATGGATTTATGACAACAAATTTGAATTACTAAAAAAAAATGCAACTAATCGTGAAATAAAAAAATATACAACAAAGAAGTTTTCTATTTATCAATTATTAATTTTACTGCAATGATCATACTCTATATTAATTGTTATATTTCTCTAAGGTAATCTATTACCTAATTGCTAACAGATGAACCAATAAGAAATAGAACTATTTATCAATTGAATTCTAATAAAATTCCAAATTTATGTTTCTCTGCTGATATAAGGTGTATATGAAGTAAACATTTCATATATGCCTTATATTTTATCAACAGACTGTGGCAACAGAAACAGATTGCCACTGATGCGGAGTTATCGGAAGCGTTGCATGCACATCGTATCGCATTTGCTTATCATTCCGGAAAGATTGAAAATAAGAATGTTACCTATCATGACACCAGGGAAATTTTTGAGCATGATAGCGTGACAGCCTATACAGGCGACCTGCGGATATTGTTTGAAATCCGGGGGGCAAAAGATGCTTATGAGTTGTTCCTGACTGCGTTCGGGGCATCCCGTCCACTGGATGAAAGTCTGATTCAGGAACTGCATGGCTGCCTGGTGAGAAATACTTATGATGAACGCCGCTGGAAGTCTGGGGAACGTCCTGGCGAATACAAGAAGCACGACTACAGGGCAGGCAGAAAAGCAGTCGGAGCGTTGCCGGAAGATGTTCCCGGAGAGATGCGGAAACTTCTTGTGGAACTCCAGGAGCTAGAGAACAGGGATGTGTTGGCAGCCGCAGCTTATTTCCATGCGAGGTTTGAAAACATCCATCCATTTGCTGACGGCAACGGCAGAGCCAGACGGCTTGCTATGAATTATTTTCTTGTCCTGCACAATCATCCGCCCGTCATCATTCATCAGGAAGACCGCAGGTCTTATTATGATGCTCTGGAAGCGTGGGACATGGAACAGGACTTAAAACCTTTCTGCGATTTTCTGAAACAACAGACAGAGAAAACGTGGGAAAAGCAATTGCGAAGAACTGAAAAAAGCAACAGTTGTTCAGAGCAGGGGGTGAAGAGAGTGCTTCGGTAAAAATCTGAGAAATTTTCTGGTCGTTTGCTGTCCAGAAAGCATCAGGTCTGATACAGGTGTATGACCAGTTTGTTGTGCATCAGATGCAAGCAGATAGTTCCGACAGGATTTTATCAAAGAGAAGAAGTGCTTCGGTAAGATTCGAGAAAGATTGATTTCCAGAAAGGGAGATGCTGTTGCAAGAATAGGAGCAACAAAACCGGAAGATTCAGGATGCAGATCATCATGAGACAAAACAAAAAAATTTTAAAAGATAAATTTATATTACATAATACAATACAACATATCATATATATAATACATTATAGCTGAATATTTGTAATGATCAATGGAACAGCATCTATCATCTTATGTTTGCTGTCCCAAGAAAGTCTGCCAAAAAAATCAAGTGAATGGATCGGACTCAATGAAAAATAATAGTATTCTCTTTTAGGTTCCTGGCTTTTCAGCATACGGTGTATAGTGTTAGAACGGTATTTGCTGAACCAGATACTAACTGGAATTTCTTCGCAGCCATATTTGAAATAGGTGTACACCGCATAAGGTTCCCATAACAGTCTATCGTACATATAATATGGCTTTGTTACAGTAAAAGAAGCGTATAACGGGTGACCGTTTTTCAGTAGAGCATTTATAATTTCCTCCGCTGTATGATATAGCTGGTGACGTTCCGACAGACACCGCTCTATCTTGTATTTCACATCAACAGCAGAATCACCACTCTCAGACTGATAATCAGAAATGACTGTTTCCGGTAGTTGTAATTTCTCAATATGGGACTTTATTCTCTCTGAATCAGTTGCAAAAAAATATTTGTTATCGTGATAACGCTTTTTCTTTTCGAGTGCGTCATATATCTTGTGATACACAACCTGATTGGGGTAATAATTATAGTCGGAAAAAATGGAAATACCGTTGTGATAAAAATGTTCAAGGATTGCAGCAGCGCAGGCTGCACTTCTGCTCTGACCGTATTCGCACTGACAGATGATATTCATACCGTTGTCATAGGAATGATAGATGAATGCTGCCATATCGTCAGCCTCAGGGAAATAGGTATCGTATGTATATCCCTTGCGTCTCAATGTTAGGAAAAACATTAAAAACATGAAAATATATTCAAAATTTTATTAAAAAATGTTTTTCTCTATTGTTCAACAGGTTCTACCATGTTTACTACAAATGGATGTAACACGCATCCTCTATCCCATTTGATTGGGAATACTTTCTTTAAAATCTGATAAGCACCATTTAAATCTGCATTGATTTTCATGCCATGATTAGAAACGAATAATCCTCTGTGAATTCTTCTTGTTTTATTGTAATTTGCTTTTACAGGTTCTTCATTGTCAATGAAACTCGTACCGCTCGTATAGCTTTCTTCGGTCAGAATGACTGCTATCCCTTGTTCTTCTGCTTTGTACTGTATCATTTCAATGAGCCTTGCAAAAGGTATCTGTACAAAATGCTGATTCACTCTTTTAGAAAGATTTGCATTCTGTTTCCATTCTTTGTTTTTGCCGATCACAATGGTGTGAATATCATGTTTCAGACAATAATCAATAATATATCTGCTTGCTTTATGCAGATAATCATCAATTTTTACATTCCGTTTTTCTGTCAGTCTGTCCATTCTTTCTGAATAGTCCATGCTGTTCATTCTTTTGCATACTTCTCTGTAATGACTGATTTTTTTATTGTAATACTGATTGATGGATTTTACCGGCTTTCCATTGATGATAAATGCTTGTTTTCCGACATTATTGCATACTGTAGCAAGATTATCCACACCAATGTCAATCCCGATATATTTTTGATTATCCTGTTTTTGTTCCGGAGTTTTAACTATATAGATCAGTTCTGCAATAATTCTTTTCTTTCTGGGAATCAGTCTGACTTGCTGAAAGGAAATAAAATTTTGCTTTTCTGTGAACTTTGGTGTAATCGTAAACCCCTGAAATGCTTTCGGAAAATGAATTTTATCATCTTTTAGTTTACAGTTTTGATTTGTGAGAATCAGCGGATAATGACCATTCTTTTTCAGATATTTCGGCATTCTTGGCTTTCCTGCATATTTTTCTTTGTGCTTGCTCCAGTCTTTGATACTGGCAAAGAATGATTTCCAATTTTTATCCAGCAATCGCAAAATCTGTTGTGCTGATTGAGCTGTGGGCATATTCTGATAATCCGGATATTCTTCATCTGTTTTCAGCATTCTGTCAAGTTCTGCATACCGAATCCAGTTATTTTCTGATGTGAATGCCTGCCGGATGAGATAGTTTGCATGATTATACAGATTTTTGGATTTATGGCAGAAATCCATCAGCATAAGAAAGAAGCTGTCAGATGATTTGATGATGTGCTTTTCAACTCTTGTTCTGGCTTCCTTCGTCATCTGTCAATACCTCTCTTATCTTCTGAATTTTTCTTTTGCTGTATAGTTTCATAGAATAGCAATGCAGAAGTGTTACAATTTCTTCAAAAATTTCCTGACTGTCCAGTTTTTCAGAACCAATTTCACTCATAACAATGATTTCACAATTGTATTTCCTGAAAAGATGATAAAACAAGTCAAAACCAACTCTTGACAATCTGTCCTTGTAAGTAATCACAACACGTTCAACTTTATTACTGATTACATCATCAAGCAGTTTAAAAAACTGATTTCTTTTTTCAAAGCTGATACCACTTGCAATGTCTGCATAAATCCCTGAAATGACATATCCGTTTGTAAAGCAGAACTGTTTCAGCAGTTCAATCTGATTTTCAAGATCCTGTTTCTGCTTTGCAGTCGAAACTCTTGCATAAATATATGTTTTACGCTTTATGTCTTTATTCAGAAACGCATATACACTTTCTTCATCATATTCATATCTTCCGTTCGGGAGTACTTCAGCTTTGATTGTTCCCTCTTTTACATACTTCGTAAGCGTTTGTCTTGTAATCCTCAGAAGATTCAACACTTCTTTGGCTTTCATTCATATCACCTCATGCTTTAGTATATCACATATTTAGCATGATGTCAATACAAATTTTAATATTTTTAATATTTTTCTACACCATATCTGATTATCAGTTCATCGCATAATGCAAATTCGGATTTGATAAGAGCTATAAATTCATTACCTATATTTGGATTCATATAGATAATTGGCTTCCCTTTGTTGGAGATCTCGACTCTTCCTCTCGGATAATAGTTATATGGTTTACTACAGCCATGCGGTTTGACAGCATTCCACAGCTTTTTATGATTATAGGTATTTCCGGATTTTGCAACTCCTTCAAGAGCATCTTCCATAAACGGGAACGCAAGAAGCACATTATCTATTATCCAGAATACACCCCTTGACATTTTCTTTGCTGATTTAATATAGTTTTTTATGTGTATCACCCTCATTTATTCTACGTCGCATACCTGCGTTTCTATAATCCTATTATAGCATATACTATGCGACAAAAACGGGATATGTATGTCATGTTTTATAATTTTCCAAGGCATTTTTTAATTTTTCAATGACCTGTTCCCGTAAATTCTGCGGATACGTAAGAACAACATCCCCTGCAAACTGTACCGCCCAGTTGCAGACAGCACTTTCAGGCGCAATGACTTCCACAGTCATTTCATTGTCACCCACACTATTTATGCAGATATTTTTTCCGAAACAGTCTACAAAATCGTTCAGCATATACTTCTTTGCCCTGAATCTTGCACGTACAATATTCCCACTGAACATATAGGAATGCTTTTCCATATATTCCGCCAGATTGATAGTTTCGTTATAATTCAGTTCTCTTTCCGGACGTGCAGGAGCATCCAGCATTTCAATTCCTTTGATTCTGTCAATACGGTAATTGCAAATATCATCATATCTGTCATAATTGCAGATAAGATAATATTTGCCGTCTTTCACAGCGAGCTTATAGGGACTGACAGTGTAAATACGTTCTTTTCCGTCTGTATTTTTTCGTGGGTGAAGCTTCAGGTCAATACCATAGCTACAATATTGGAAGCATACTTTTTTACATTTGTTGATTGCCTCTGCAAGCACACGGATATTCTTGTAGAATGAAATATTTTCGGGTGCATTGTCCGGAATATAAATTGTATGTTTCATCCTATTTTTGAAATAAATGTTTGAAAGTCCGATTAGTTTATCAATCAAATCTTTACGTGTTTTTTTCGGCATTTGCATCTGGTACATGACACTGTCTACTAAAAGACGCAGTTCCGCATGATCAAATTCATGCTTGTAATAAAATCCATAGCGATATATTTCCGCACTGCCACGTTGATTTATGCGTTCTGCCTCTTTACACTTTACATGATTGTCAACCATTTCAAGCAGCTTCAGATTCCGTGCAATCGCTTTTACATCGGTTTCCATAGAATATTTTTCCGCAAGAATCTGTTTTATTCTGATTTTTGTAAACGGATGTTCTGCATCGGAATATTTTTGCAAAATATCAAAAATATATACAATTAACAACTTTTTAGGCGGTTCATCTGCCCATTGATAATGAATCATGGAAATTCTCCTTAACAAGATTAATGCCTGTTTTTAATTATTGATTGTTATATTGTACCATATATATTGACATATTTCAAGTCATTTACTGTTTTTGTGTAAATCTTTAATCAAATATTAAAGTCTGACCGTATCGGAAATTCCGGTACGGTCAGATTTGCTTATTTGACAAAATATTATTTTTTTATAATTCTATAATAGACTCTTGCTGTCATAGTATAAATCAATATATAAATCACACCGAAGATCAGAAAACTCCCGGCTGTACAGAGAATAAACAGTTTTGTATTGGTCAGATACAGCATTGCCATGATTTTTTTAATAATCGGGAATGCGACGGCAGTATGAATCCCGGCAACGATTAACGGCAGGAAGAATACAATCAGTACCTGCGACCGGATCGAGCCTTTGACTTCCTGTTCTGTCATGCCGACTTTCTGCATGATCGCAAAGCGGTTCTTGTCGTCCAGTCCCTCAGAAATCTGTTTGTAATAAATAATCAGAACTGTTGCCATTGTGAAAAGCAAGCCTAAGAAGATCCCCAGAAAGAACAATCCGCCATAGAGTTCATAAATACCTTCCCTGCTTTGCTCCCGGCATCCGCCGTGCGAAGCGATTTCTCGGTCTTTGCAATAGGGTCTTAAATCTTCCCAGACTTTGGCATAAAACTGAAACTGCGTTTCTGCGTCGCCGTCAATATTGACCATGTAATAAGAAATCATGTTACTGTAATTTTTACCATAGATTTCCTGCTGTTTTTCTTTCAGCTCCTGCATGATCTCTGTATTATTTACCACACAGCCATAAGTCGGACATAATTCCGGTGTCATGAGATTGCTTGTCAGGTAATCATCAATCAGTCTTACAATTTTGTATTGCTTTCCAAATAATGTAAAATAATCAAAATCAGGATTGTAATCCCTGCCATAACAGAATAATAAGACTTCATCATCCGCAAGCGTGACATGCTCCCCGGTGTATTCTGTGTAATCTTCGATTGAAATAAAATTCAGATTGCAGATATTATCAATCTGCCTGAAATCCTGATCGGAAGATACAATAAACTGGTCATTCCCGTCATAAGTCCCTGAAAACTGGATGCTGGAGTATTTTTCGCTCTCTGTAATTTCAATATTTTCTTTTTCTGCCCAGTCATTGACAAGATCCACAATTTCCTGAAATGTCATTCTGTCAATATCATAGGCACTAAATTCCATCTGATAGGGATAATGCATTTTCAAAACATCTTCTACACCGATCATCAAAGAACCCGTAGAAGACACCATGACAAGTACCATAGTAGATAAAATACAGATATTGGCAAGTCCGACAGCATTCTGCTTCATCCGGTACATCATGCCCGAAACGCTGATAAAATGATTGGTCTGATAATAATACCGGGTATTGAGTTTCAGGAGTTTCAGAAAAGCAATGCTTCCGGATGTGAACAGCAGGTATGTCCCGATAATGACCAGAATCACGGCTACAAAAAATAATGTCAATGCCATAATCGGATTTTCTACCGTCAAAGCCAGATAATACCCTGTTCCCAGACAGCCGGCTCCCAACAGAGCAATCAGCCACTTGGCTTTTGGTTCTTTTTCACCGAGCGATCCGCCTTTTAATAATTCAATCGGCTTTGTGAGAGAGATCATCCGGAGCACATTCAAAAAGATCATAAAAAACAGAATGCTGAACAGAATCAACGTCGATTTGATCGCTTCACCAGAAATATAGAATCCTAGTGCAATATCCTGCCTGATGAATCTGGACACTGCAAGATACATCAGTTTATCCAGTAACATTCCTGCACCTAGTCCGGCAGAAAGACTGATGACTGTGGTATAGAGACTCTCAAAGCCGATGACTTTGGCAAGATGCCTTTTTTCCATACCGAGAATATTAAATAATCCGAATTCTTTCTTGCGGTTTTTCATCAGGAAACTGTTGGTATAAAATAAAAAAATAAATGCAAATATTGTAATGACATGACAGCCCAGTTCCAGGATTGTAATCAATACATCTGCGCCGATCATCTCATTCAGACCAGTATTGAGCGAAAGCGATTTCATGATATAATACATCGCAACGGTAAATATACAGGTGACGAAATAAGGCAGATACATCCGGGCATTTTTCCGGATGTTTGTCAAAGCCAGTCTGGCATAGAAAAAACTGTTGCTCATACGGCATCACCCCCGGACGCAAGCAGTGTGAGAGTGTCCGAAATTTTGGAATATAATTCATCATTGGTACAGTTCCCACGATAAATCTGGTGAAATACTTCTCCATCCTTGATGAATAATACTCGTCCGGCATGGCTTGCCGCCCTTATGGAATGTGTTACCATGAAAATTGTTTGTCCGGACTGGTTCAGATCTGAAAATACTTTCAGCAGACTGTCCGTTGATTTGGAATCCAATGCCCCGGTGGGTTCATCTGCAAGAATTAATTTCGGATTGGTAATAATTGCCCGTGCGACGGCGGCACGCTGTTTCTGTCCGCCTGATACTTCATAAGGATATTTGTTTAATAATTCCATGATGCCGAGCCGATCCGCAATCGGGATTAATAATTTCTGCATTTCAGAATATTTCTTGCCGGACAGGACAAGCGGCAGAAAGATGTTGTCCCGGAGACTGAACGTGTCCAGCAGATTAAAATCCTGAAAGACGAATCCCAGATTTTCCCGACGGAATGCAGATAATTCTTTGTCTTTGATCGTCGTCATGGACTTGCCCCCCAGATAGACTTCACCGCTGGTTGGTTTATCGAGTGCGGCAAGGATATTCAGGAGCGTTGTCTTACCAGAACCGGATTCCCCCATGACAGCGATATATTCGCCCTGTTCCACGGAAAAACTGACGTTTGACAATGCCGTGACCTGATTCCGGCTGAGCCGGGTTGTATAGATTTTTTCAAGATTTCTGACTTCCAGTATTGGCATAAAAAAATCCTCCTTGTGTTAATTTTATATCATTATAACACAAGAGCCGGATTTGCACCATTGATTTGTGTGACAATCCGGCTTTTTGATGTGACATTTTTGTAATATCATGATTAATTTTAAAAATTATTCTATCCCAATATCTTCCGTTTTCAGATCCACGAAAAATACAGAACCCTTTCCCGGTTGTGATGTGACAAAAATCCGATGTCCGAGTTTATCACAGACTTTCTTGCAGAGATATAATCCAAGTCCGGTTGATTTCTGGTTGATCCGTCCGCTGAGTCCTGTATAGCCTTTTTCAAAAATTCTCGGCAGATCCTCCGCAGGAATCCCGATTCCGGTATCAGAAACTGACAGCATTTCATCATAATAACGGATTTCCACCGTCCCGGAATAGGTGTACTTCACAGCATTGGACAAAAATTGTTCCACAACAAACAAGAGCCATTTCTCATCTGTCAGCACTTGTACATTGACCGGAGTATAGACAAGACGGATTTTCCGTCGGATCAGCAACGGCGCATAGCGCCGGACTGCTTTCCTGATAATTTGATCCAGATCATAACGCCGGATCACAAAATCATTGGAATTACTATCAAGCCTGATAAAATGCAGTGCCATTTCTGCATACTGTTCAATTCGGAATAATTCGGCAGAAAGTTCCCGGCTGCGTTCTGTGTCCTCATCCTGTAAGATCATCTGCATGGCAGAAATCGGTGTCTTGATCTGATGCACCCAGACCGTAAAATACTCCATGTTGTCTTTTTGCAGATTACGCATGGTATTGAGATTATGCTGATTGCTATCTGCTAATTTCAGAATGATGTCAAGTAAATCCCGTTCCGTGAGCGTGTCCGGCTCTGGCATCTCCTCTGTGATGAGCATAAGCGGTAATGTATCATAAATTTTCCGCAATAACTGGTGCTGTTTTCGGAATTTCAGGAAATTCATCAGAATGCAGACAATCCCGACAGCCGTACAGATCAAGAATGCGTAAAAAACAGCTTCAATTTCCAGTTTGTATAATGCGAATACCGCAACGAATACAAGCGAACTCAGCACAAGAAAAACGAAATCCATCCTGTATTTTTTGAGATACTGCAAAAATAATCTTATCATCATGCAATCACATACCCAAGACCAATTTTTGTCTGAATAAAATCCTGCAAACCGACAGAATCCAGTTTTTTCCTTAGTCTTGTGATATTCACAGTAAGCGTATTCTCTTCTACATAATCATCCATCTGCCAGAGCTTGTTCATGAGCGTGTCCCGACTGACAATTTTCCCCTTGTTCTCCATGAGCGTCTGCAAAATCCGGAAATCATTCTTTGTCAGTTCCAGAGTCTTCCCCTGATAGACAAGTGTTGTGTCATGCAGATTCAGGACTGCGCCACGATGTTCCAGAACCGGGATTTTACTGCCCATGTCGTAAGTCCGCCGGAGCATTGCCTGAATTTTCGCCGTTAAGACATCCAGATCCATCGGCTTGGCAATAAAATCATCACCGCCCATGTGCATTGCCATGACAATATTCATGTTATCCGAAGCAGAAGAAATAAAAATAACAGGAATTTCCGAGATTTTCCGGATCTCCGTACACCAGTGGTAGCCGTTATAAAATGGCAGTTTAATGTCCATCAGGACAATATGCGGATCAAATTCTGTAAATTCGCCGAGAATATCGTGAAATTTTTCTGCGCATCTCACAATATACCCCCATTTTTCCAGATGTGTGCGCATAAGAGAAGCAATCACAGCATCATCTTCTACAATCAATATCCGGTACACAGCTTTCACCTCAAGAGCATTATACCACAATTTTTCAGAAAATGCAAGGAATACTATCAGCAAATCACAGCGTATCAGATTGGTTAAACAGGAAGCCCCCGCCTCTATACTATCAGGCATAGGCGGGGGAGGATGTCACCTTGCGTAAACTATCAAAGATTATGCTGCTGTATGCGTTTTTGGGCAATGCCATACACTTCGTCATCAGCCCTTGCACCAATCACAATGACTAACATCCTATCGTCTACTTTTACAGTTTTATATACGATACGCAATCCGGCAGATTTCAGCTTTACTTTCAGAAAACCATGCAAATCGTTACCGTTCTTATTTCCAAGAGGTTTGCCATATCCGCCTTCTGCCTGTGATAAAGGATTTTGCTGTACTTTTTTGATGGCTTTCAAAATCAGAATACGCTGACTGCCATCAAGTGCTTTCAAGTCTTTTTCTGCTTCCGCAGATATGTTACAGTCCAGTTCATTCAAATTCTACCTCTTTAAAATCTGAAAGATCTTCATCACTAATTCCGAGATTTTTCTGTACTTCTTCAGCAGGAATCACCATGTCAGAATCATAATGCTCCATACGTTCTGATGCAATCAAAAGCAGTTTTGCATCATTGAGTGCATCCATGATGCGGATATACTCCTGCGGAGAAAGTAACACACATTCAGGCGCATTATTTTTCATGACAACTTTTGCACCGTTTTGACGGACATCAGCAAAGATCTTTCCTGCCAATCCTCGATTGAACTGAGAAATAGGGATTGTATTTTCAATAGCTGCAATAATGTTCATAACATCCACCTCCACTTATAGTATACACCATCGCAGCCAAAAAGTCAATAGTAAAACTGATAAATTAACTGCTATAAGAAAATAAATTTACGAAATAAAAAAATGGAGCAGGTAAAAACATGATGTTTCATCCTGCTCATATTTACTATTTTGGTATAAATTCCAGTTTCAGTGTCATATTCATTGCTTCCGCAAGTTTCTGTAATGTTTTGATGGATGGATTACCGTTGCCGTTTTCAAGTTTGCTGATGTCTCCTTGTGCAATTCCTGTACGATTTGACAATTCTTTCTGAGTAAGCCCTGCTTTTTTTTTTGCATCCATCATAGCCTGAATAATGACAAATTCCGGTTTCATAGCATCATACTCTTTACGAAATGCCTTGTCCTGCAACTGTTCCTTCAGCAAAATATCAAATTCATCCATTTTTTTCCTGCTCCTTTTTCTGCAAATAGTCTGTTCTGTATTCTTTATACGATCTCAAATTTTGCCATTGATTACTCCTGTTTAAATATAGTTTATATCCTATATTTATTATACAGTGCTTCTTATAATTAGTAAATATTGTTAAAAATATTGGCGATTTCATCATCTTTAAAACCGGCACTCTCTAATATACGGTATTTAGCATAAATTGCCAGCCCCTCAACATACCGTATTCCTATCAACTGCTCTTCATCGTATACATGAATTTTTATGAGATAATCATTAATCAGACGAAGTTTTTGTAAACTTTCAGCAAAATCTTGCTTGCAATACACATAATTCCATGTGCTGCTGCTGATACAGAGTTTATTTTTCAGACTCTCAATGTAGGAATGACGGTTGAGCTGATTATTGTCTGCTAAATCTACTAAAACATCAGCGATAACTGATTCAGATGCCCACATTGTTATTTCTTTGCCTTCAAATGGGTGAATGCCAACACCCAGTCCGAAATCTTTGTCAATACCATTCATGATAACTTTGTAAACATTTTTTATAATTTGCTGTTGCCATTCTTCTTTGTAATTTTCTATAGTATAGCTCAAAAAATGTTTGTTCAGACTGTATTTCAGTCGATTGTGGCATGAATTGACATCCCAATAAATGCGGTATCTGTCGCCGGTAAGCACTCTTTCATGGTCTTTTTTCCAATATGCCTCAATTACATCTACATTGGAAGAATTGTCATTTGTAGGAATATCGTAAATAGGGCAATTTATAATAATCTTCTTTATAAGCTTCATTGCTTCGGAATTATTTCGGGCGATTTCTGCAATGTTTTCAAGTTCATGACCGTCTTCCGATGTATTAAGCATACTTTGAAACAACTTTTTTCGGAAAATTTTTTCTATTTCAATCACTTTTTCCTTTTTCATAGGAGGAATTAAGCAGTAATGTTCTGTCGGGTGGAAAATTGAAATTTCAGTACTTATTACAGAGTTTTTGATTAAATCTTCAAACAGATTATCAAATCTGGCAACTGCTGATTTAGAACTGTTTGCAGATTCATTATAATCGTCCTCATCATAGATAGGTTCTGTGGCACGATATAAGAAAATCGTCTTTCCATTGGAAATATAATCTTTCACAGCTTCAAGCAGACTTTTGAAACTATTCTTTTCTTCGCTTTGACTGTCATCTCTTAGCGTAAAAAGATAAAAATCGGCTTTTGCATTTAAATTTTTGGAAAATTCAACAGTATCAGAAACACCTGGCGTATCAATTATTTCAAGCCTTTCTACGCCCATCTGTTTCATCATATCAATACATTCTCTATTAGGTCTGCAATATATATAAATTGCATATTTGTACTGATTTTTATTTGTGATATGTTTTTCATCTTTTTCTGTAAAATATTTTTTTATTTCATCTACAATCCACTTAAAAAGACGTATTTTTTCAGTGGCTTCCTGGTCATCCAGTCCGACTCTGGTTCCGTTAATAACTTTAGCAGTTTCTAATATGTACTGCTTATCATTATCTTCTTTAGGTTGCAGACCTTCTACATCTATGTAGAAACGCAAGAATGCCTCTCCTTGCAATTTGGAACAAACCTGATGTTCCACCGTACAGAAAGTGGTATCTGTATTGCCGCACATAATTTTCCGATAATTTACACAGTCTTTATCCTCAATGAATGATGAGTTTATAAAAGTTTTTCCGGCACTGACACGACCACACAAAATAATGGTTTTTGCTTTACTGTGTGTAACTGGAATTACATATGTGTTTTCAGGAAGTTTGCCTTTGTTGATTCCGTATGCAACAATATCATTCACTTTATAAAGTGAATGTGATACAGGCTGAGGAAAATTATTATCTCTGGCAATTGTGTTGCACAATGCTGATTGTGATACGCCTAAAATTTCAGCTGCTTCTTTCTGGGTTACCAGTTTTTCGTATAACTCCTTGATAAGTTTTTCTTTTTCTTTCATATAAGTTCCTTTCTGCACTATTACAATGTTACAATAGTACAATAGACCTCCTCAGAAACTAATTTTTGGATTCAAAATTAATCATACCACAAATAAGATTTAATTGAAGAGAATGCCGACTTCTGCGATTGTAGTATTTATTTGCCAGAATTTTGAATACTTTAATTTTGGTTACGTTTTGCCGGACATTCCGTTACATCCATAAGAACAATTTCTATTGTTTCTTCTTCCAGCAATGCTTTCTTTCCGGAAAGTCTGAACTTTCCGCTTTTGATCAATGTATTTTCTACCCAGACGATGGTGTCATGTATAGTTGCTTCACCGACTTCAAATTCGTATGCCAGTTCCTTTTGTGTGATGGATTGCCGCAGATATTTCAATGTCATCAGGAGTTGTTCTTCTAACCTCAATTTTGCTTTCCTTCCGCCTTTTTTATGTTTCTCAGCATAAGCTGCTCTCAGCACCTCAGTCATTACTGCAAAGGTTTCTCTTTTTACACCAATAATCTGCTTGAAATCTTTATCATGTAACTGCTGTGTTTTTTCGTAATGATTCATTTTATCACCTTGTTTTATGATATACTGGCATTTGTCAAGTCTTTTCTTGGAACTTTGGTTTCCGAGGAGATCTAATGATTTTAGTAAATAATTCCTGTTTTTGCGACTATATCCAGATTTTTTAAAAAATCGTCCAGCAGAATCGCAGCGAACAGTGAACTATCTTTTGTTATTATAGCATAAAATTTGAAGGATGTCAAGCAAAATACTTAAAAAAAATGAAATTTATTTCTTCAAAGACAAAAATTTAATTCACAATCACTGATTCAAGAAACATGTTTGACGTGCTTCAACGGAAGAAATAGAAAGTTTGCGTTCACAATTTTTTCATAGCCGACAATATTTTTTAAGCCAGCCAAAAGAGCGTTCAACAATCCAACGTTTGGGCAGAACAACAAAATGATGCAGTTCATTTCGTGACCACTTTCACTTTCCAGAATCCGTTTTAAGGGGTCTGACAGGCTCACAGCGACGTTCTGTGCGGTTCATCCGGAAAACTACACCCTGAAAACGTATCCCTCTTCCTGAGCCTTCTGAACGCTCCAGAACGGATCTGAAAATTGCACCCTCTTTTCTCAGCCTTTTTCTGTCCGGAGCGGGGACTGTTCTGGGCAAATCTTTTCTGAAAATGATTTCCTGGT
>CAMWJT010000007.1 GCA_947174625.1 uncultured Ruminococcus sp. | reverse complement strand
GTTCAACCGTAATGGTGATTCAAGTAGAACCTGTTTCGGCAATTCCGAGGATGCCTCAGAGACCGCACAGCTGGAAATTGGCAATGCACTGGAGAAGCGTTATGCAGGATTTGTGGTTTGTAGCGATGGTGCATCTGCATTGTATGATACAGAAAATTTGTCCTACGGAAAGCGTACACTTGCTGCGATTTCGGATGCCACTAGAAATTCTGATGCGACTGCGGTTCATGCAAAGCTAATGGAACTGCAATCCCAGAGAACCTATGATGATGTTTCGATTGGCATCATGCTGGTAAATTCCGATGCTAATACTGAGGAAGAAAAGATGAAGGTTGCAGAAGAAAAAAAGTCAGAAACTACGGAAAAGACCACAAATACATCTGCTGATTTGGCCGATGTATCAGAGAAATCCGATACTGGCACTGATACTATCCCGGAGTCGCTCCGAATAAAGCTTGAACAAACAGAAGTGCCGGCTATGGTAGGCATCCTGATAGTGAAGCTGTTCATAAAGTATCAGAAACTGACGACTCAGGAGCTGATTTCGCTTGGCATCTGCAAGCCTGGCAAGGTACTCAGCACGATGCTATCATTTATTCAGGCAGACATTCTAATCTATCAGAATGATACATTTATTTTGAAGCAAATGGAGGCGTAAACCATGACGGATAGCGAAAAACTTCGGTTCTTAACCAAGCAGCTGAATGTGCTGTATCCTTCCAAAGAAAAAATCTTCGAGTTGGTGATGGGGAATGTCACTCAATTGCCATTACCGACTCGTATCATGGTAGGAAATGTATTGATGCGAGGAATGTTTGATGTCATTGGACTGCTTGGCAGCGGACAATTCGGAAACGTATACCTTGTCACCCGGAAGGATGATGATGCGTGTGCTGCCGTAAAGCTGAGTATGATTCGGAACGCCATCGATATCAAGGTAGCAACTGCGGAGTTGGAAATGAGCGAACAGAGACAACGTGAAAATATCAGCTGCATGCTTCCATATCTTGATGGCACATCCAAGCTGAGTACTGTAAAGAATGCACATTTACATGATAATATCCAGTTTGTAATGCCGGTGGGTTTGAGCTATACTCAATACATGAAATACATTCTCGATATGAAGAAAAATGTATTCCAGAAAACAGAGGCACTGGTGCTGATGTACCATCTGTTCTCAAATCTGACGGTTATGCACCAGCACAACATTATCCACAGAGACATAAAGCCTGATAATATATTACTCATTCCGACAGAAAATGGCGGTATCCGACTGGTATTCTCCGATTTTGGTACATCGAGAGTGATTTCTGCGACAGATTTCATCACACAGTGCGGTTCGCCGATGTTCATCCCAATGTCCCTCAGAACCGCCACACTTAACAGGCTTTCCCCGGAAGAGGCAATGAAGTTTGATGTATATTCTGTAGCCGTGACTTGCTATGTGATTCTTGATGGGTTCAAGCCGATGGAGAACATCAAGAAACGGGAACTGATTGCTTACGAACCAAACAGAGTTCCGAAGCCTGCTTATTGTCCGGATAATGACATTTGGAATATTCTGAAGCGCATCATCTATCATTCTAATCATCTTTCCATGATTCCGTCTGCAGAAGAGGTCTGCGACGAACTGGATAAGCTGCTGTTTTGCTAACATCTGAGGAGGGAGATTTCTTGAAACTACGCATTACATCTCCTGTCCTGTTTGCAATTTGTGCGTTTGTCTTAGGGGGCTATGTTGATTTTGTCATGCTGCTACATGGCGGTTTACATGATTTTGTGGCAGGAACGATTTTGACACAGCTGTTTTCTATGGTAATGCTCATCCTGTTTCTGGTGATATTTATTAAACAGGAGGCAGCCGGAGAATCCAATCTGTTTGCATTCTGCCTGTTTCTGATGACCTTCTGTCTACAGAGTACAAGTGCCATCAGCTACCCCCGACAGGCAGACAAAAGCAGCTTCACTCTGGAAACCGTTACTATAAGACAAGATGCCTTTCTAGTGCAGACGGTTGTATTTTTCACTGTATTTCTTGCAGTATCGTTTGTATTGCACTTTAACAGGGTGCTTGATAGGTATATCCGGAAGGTCGTTTTTGGAATATCGGCGGTCAATCTGGGATTCGGCGGATATTTCAGCATAAGGGGCGGTAAAATGGCGAACATTGGTGGATTGGTAGTTGGCTTGCCGCTACTGGCATGGATGCTGTTTGCCTTTTCCGCATACCATACGTTCTACAGACATGTTTCCTATGACGGCGATCAGGGATTAAAACAGTGGGATAACACAGATAAACGTACAACAATTCTGATGATAGTTTCTGCATTGTTGCTGATGTTCGGATTTGTACGGACACATGAATACGGCATTCTGTTTTACTTTGCACTCTCCGTAACTGCATGGATATTCTTCGAGCCGCACAAAACAATTAAGACACTGAAGCAGCGCATCCTCTGGTATGGCTGTAGTCTGGCGGCTGTGGTTTTGGCAGTCATCGGGGCAGCGGTGACGTATCATGTTTATCAATCCGCTTATGACAGCGTATTGACGGCAGGGGAAATTCCACAGGGGGATATTGACAATTATGTATCCGAGCTGAGTGTGATGCATCATTTCGGTTCTAAAGTTGCGAGAATCTTTCTGGATACCGGATTGAAGTTTGTTCGTTCGGCAGGCGTCTTCGGCAGTCCCGGCTATGTCTATGATATTGCTGCCAACAATGACTATGCACTCGGCTTGCAGATTCATAATTTCGGACTTCTCTGGCTATTGGTGTTGGTAATATTACTGCTGTTATATTGTATGACTGGGTGTATCTGTCTTTCCAATTCTGATAGAGAGCGCAGTAGCACCGCAGATACATTGAAATTCCTGAGTTTTTTTTGTATCCTTTTATTGGTTTTGTATCCGATTTCGAGTAATATCGGATTGACTGCGATCATCGGCGTATCGGCATATTGCGCTGGGTATTCCGGAATGCACGCAGTATTATGTGCATTTCTAATGGCGGCTGTACTCTATGAACGTCATGAGCGGAGGTAATGTTTGTGAATTTTTTTATCCGAACCCCTTTAAAAGCCGTTTGTATCGCAACTGCCATACTTGGGGCGGTATTCATGGGGTATTCTGCGTATCATACAATGCAATATTGGAAGGACAGCAATGAGAATTTGAACTCGATTGAAACCATCACCGGATCATTTCAACCAAGCTCCGGCAATCTGTATGGAAATATCTATACGCTCGACGGCAAGTCGATGTTGAAATGTCTCGATTTAAATACAGGAGAGGACATTACTGGAAAGCGAACCGATCAGACGAAAGGTATTCTGTATTATGCAGCTGAACCGTATTTTGCACCAATCATCGGACATGCATTTACCGGAGACAAGCCAGCTGATACAGAGGAAACCGGAATGCTTGCGGAGAATGGCGCAAAACGAATACTACAAGCCAATTCCCTTTATAGCAATGCACATGCAGTACGTGGCAACAGTATTATTACGACCATCATATCATCAGCACAGGAGGAGGCGGTAAACCAGTTACGTGACTATGTTGATGCATCACTGGCGGTTGTCAATGCAGATGGTGCAGTGCTTGTGAATGCTGGTTCAGTGGAGCAGAAGGAATTCCAGAACAGCGAGGGCAATTATATTACCAATGATGTAGAATCGCCGTTTTATGTGCTTTCCTATTACAATGCTCATGAAGCATTGGCGGTCGGTTCATCCTTTAAAACAATTTCTGCGAGGGTATTTGAGCAGTATGACGAGACATTTCCGCCGGAGTGGTCTATCTATAATAACAGCTTCGATGACATTAGCATGGTCAACATCAATGGCGTTGTTATATCCAACTGGGAAATAAATTCTAATACAAATCCAATCAATTATTATACATACTACGATAACAATGTTTACCATCGTAGCAGCGGTCTGGCGGATGCCTTTATCAACAGTAGCAATACATATTTTCTTCGTCATGCCTATCAGATGGGACTTACAAAATATAGTGACATGCTCGACAGTATCTTCCAGCTATATCATCAATATGATATTGGCGACCGGTATGTAGCTGGCTTGCAATCCACCGAAGCGGATACCTATACCGATGTAGTATTGTCGTATGGGCAGTCTGCGGTCATCTCACCTGTGCGACTGGCATCAGCGTATAACCATGCAATTGGAGGAAAATTTTATCTGCCGTTTGAAATCGCACAGATACGGACACCAGATAACGAAATCATATTCCGCTATCTGCCGGAGAAAATCAGTGAATATAGCCTCGATATTGATGTCAATCAAGACGTTATAGCAAATGCTCTGGAGGATACATTTCTTTCTTATATCCGACAAAAGGATGGAACATATTATCCGATATTTGGTGAATTTTCCGCATCCTTTTTGGGTTCTAAGCAATTGCTTGCGAAGAGTGGCACTGCAGTAATTGAAGAATCCACCGACAACCGGACAATGGCAGTTACTTTATTGAATCAGGAGCGAGATGCCGTTGTATGTACTGCTGTAATTGCCGTAAAGCATGTGGAGGGGAATTGCGTTACGAATACAGAGCTGATCTATAAAATTCTGAAGGTTTTTGAAAAGATGGGGGTAATGGCATGAGCAAGAAGAAGACCATTCTGCTGTTGGTTGTGGTGCTTTTGCTTTTGATTGTAGTGTATATCCTGCTTTCTTTCCGGAAGGATGATAACATCATAGAACAGGCAGTCCCCTATTCGTATTTCCATTGGTTTACAGAGCCGGAACAACAAATTGATAGCGATATACAGACATCCGCCAATAATGTCATTGTATTCCGGCAGGATCCATAACAAAATAGCAATTAGAAAGGAAGAAACAATTGTATGAATCTGAACGAACTTTCCCGTGTCACAAACAGACCTGTAGAGGAGCTGAAGGACATCCTGTATGATGAGTTCAGCATCATTGTACTGTCGGCGGATATGCCGTTGCAACAGGATGTCATAACAAAAATTATCGCCAGATTCAAACCAGATGTGAAACTGAAACCAGATGCCGAGAATAAGAAGCATTTCTGTCAGCCGGATGAGGAATTTGCCGATATGTTGGATGTTTCATGGACTTACACGAAAAAGCTGCTGCAATACTGTGTGGATAACAAATATCTGATTTTTATTGATACCTGCAGCCTTCTGACACAGCCCGCATTCTTTCAGTTTTATGAGTGTCTGAAAACGTATGCAAATGTTTTGTATGTGCCGTATGTGGTGACGGAGGAACTGAAAAGGATTCTGTTCGATCACAGGCGAGACGAGGGTTTACAGAAGAGAGCCGAAAAAGCATTACAGTTCATCTGTAAGGAAGAAGAGAACGGTGAGATTATCTTCATCGGAAATGAACACGACAAGCGGAACAATGAACACGGACAAAAGGTAATCCATGCAGACAGGGTGATTATTGAGAAGCTGAATTATTATCGCAATAATGCCCGGAGCTGCTTGTTTATTACACAGGATCATGATGTGACTGCCGACGTTTTGAAGTTAAATGAATGGCGTTCACTGGAATCAAATGCATTGATCCTTGTCAAAAAGATTGGAAAGTGGGGCATACTGGAAGACAACGCAGACGACACCATTAACCCGACATTGCCGATTGACTGAAGGCAATATATATACTATTCACAGGAAAGGAAGTGCTTATCATGAGCGACACAGTAAGAAGTCTAGCAGAGGAATATCATGTCCCTCTGAGCAAAGTAATCGATGCGCTGGAGGAAAAAACTAGGACGATTGTACTTTCCGCAGACATGCCGATCGAAGACGACAACAAGCTGAAAAATTACAGGCGAATCATTTCACTGCTTGATCCTAATCATAATGGCGGCAAGGTTAAAGTGCACATACCAATCCCGATGAAGGAGCTTGGTAGAGATTACGTGATTTTCACACATATGGCATTGAGAAAGCCAAAAACTGCAGAAATTCTGCGGCAGGTACTCTTAATCCAGGATAAGAATAATACAAAAACGAAGATTGTTCTCTGTAAAGAGGCAATGGATCAGGTCATGAGAGCGGCACAATCAGATGAGGACCTGAGGGGCATGGTGAATGCTTTAACGAATTTAGAAAATTATCATATGCTGACGATACTTTCAGGAAGAATTTCGGAGGAAAATCATTCGATTAGCACATTTATCAAGAAGAAAAACTTGTCAGATTCGATTTTGATTGTCGGTTTTAACCGCAGTCTGGATGCATTTATATTCTCTAGAAATAGGAGAAACGAATCCAATCCGCATTATAAAAAGATTCTTCAGGCAGATGTGACTAACGGTGGCAAGCTGATAGTCCCCGACAGACGCAAGCCTGCTTTTGCAAATGCCGAACATAAGCCGTGTTCCAATCTGAGTACATCTCCTGCAGTTCTGAAGGGGCGCATTCCTAGGCACGGAGACAATGCCTATTATCAGCAGGGAGGCACGCTCTATCCAGTAGTGTTGGAAAGTGTGCTAGGAGAAGGCGGCGAGGCGATTACCTATAAGATTTTTCAGGGAACGAAATGTGCTAAAATCTTCAAGGAAACTAGCAATTCTCCTATGAAGATGCGGAAAATCAGTACGATGTGCAGTAGACGTTCAAGCATGGAAAGTATTGATGTTTCAATTATGGAGCGTATTGCATGGCCTGAAAAATGCCTGTACAACACAGAAGGAGAGCCGATCGGCTATATCATGAAGCTGTTTCAGGGGACACATTGCCTTTCTGAATTTGCGTACGATACATTTGAGGAAATCATCCCCGGTGTTAACAAATTCCATCAGATCACGATGGCAGTCAGCCTTGCGGAGCTGATAGACTTCCTGCATCATAACAATGTCATTCTCTGTGATATTAACAAGGATAATATTATGTTTGACAGCAATCAGTCAGCATATATCATTGATCTAGATTCTGCGCAGATTGCCGATCAGGATTGCTATTATCCATCTAATGTAGGCATTCCGGAATTCTTGTCGCCGGAGCATGTTTACGATCACAATTTTTCGTTCCTGCATAAAAAAGCGGATGATATATGGATTCTGCAAATGTTGCTGTTCGGTATTCTGACACCGATGGGTAATCCGTATGCCGGTAGTTGCACGGATGAAAAGAAAGCCGTTGCTGAGGGCCTTTATCCGTATCAGGCAGGCGAAAAAGCAGCGGAAACCGATATTAAAAAAACACCATGGCATATGATTGTTAGCCATTTTCCACGTTCGATCAAAGAAATGTTCTGGGAATCATTCCATGGTGATGGAAAATTCTTCCATGAAAAGGACAGGAGACTGGCACAATCATGGTTGAATACGATGGTTGCATATCAGGAAATGTATCCGAATCATATCAAGGGCGATCCAGAAAGTGCAAAGTTCATGCCTGAAAGATACCGCAGATATGTACGATCCTCGAACAATGATGACGAGCTGAGCCTAAATGATCTGTTGAAGCGGCTCAGCAAAAGTGGAAGTCATAATATGAATTGGGAAGACATTGACTGAACATGAGGTGATGAGATGTCAGTTATTATTGATAATCTGCTGGGAAATGACGATCTTTCTCGGCTGGGAAAACCATATGCTGAAGCAACGGTAGATCAGATGAACACGGAAAAAAGATTGCCTTCCATTCTACTGGTAGATACATCCCGTTCTATGCGCTTGTATAAAAATCTGCTGAAGGAATCTGTAGAGGGCGTGTATGATGCCATTCTGAGGGATAGAAAAGCAAGCAATGTCACAGAACTTGGTGTTATGACATTCAATAGCGAAATTCAGATTCTGGAAAAGATGCGTGAGATCAAAAAGCAGAAAGAAAAAGGAAGAAATCTGGATTTTGAATGTGAGGGTATCGGTCTTACAGGTTTGGCAATGAAAGCAGCACTGGCACATCTGGAGGCAAGGAAAGAGACATATCGGAATGCAAGACCCATGATCCGACATTATGCTCCCATTCTGTTTTTTATCTCTGACGGTAAGCCCGAATGTTTTGATGATGCTGTAAAGCCTCAAGAGGATAGAGCAAGACAACAGTGCATTGCATATATTAGGAAACAGGTCGCTGAAAATCGTCTAGTGGTTGTTTCCGTTGAGATCGGCGATCATTGTGGTCATGCTCTGATGGCAGAACTGACAGGACTGCCGGATGACAGACATGTGATTCAGCTTCGTAATCCTGAGGCATTTTCAAAATTTGTGAAATTCCTGGTGTATTCTATTGTAATGGCTGGTCATCCGGGGAATCAAAGTATCAATGATTTTAATTTTAATCAATTTTTGAATTTTTAGGAGGTTTTGCGTATGGCACTTGTAATTGATAATCTGCTGGGAAATGACGATCTTTCTCGGCTGGGAAAACCATATGCTGAAGCAACGGTAGATCAGATGAACACGGAAAAAAGATTGCCTTCCATTCTACTGGTAGATACATCCCGTTCTATGCGCTTGTATAAAAATCTGCTGAAGGAATCTGTAGAGGGCGTGTATGATGCCATTCTGAGGGATAGAAAAGCAAGCAATGTCACAGAACTTGGTGTTATGACATTCAATAGCGAAATTCAGATTTTGGAAAAAATGCGTGAGATCAAAAAGCAGAAAGAAAAAGGAAGAAATCTGGATTTTATATGTGACGGTGTGACGCTGACGGGGCTGGCAGTCAAAGCAGCGTTGGCACATCTGGAAGCCAGAAAAGATGCGTATAAAAAAGCAAGACCTGTAACTCGTCATTATGCCCCCATTCTGTTCTTTATCTCTGACGGTAAGCCCGAATGTTATGATGCAGTAGTACAGCCGCAGGAAGATAAAGCAAGACAACAGTGTATTGCATATATCAAGGGTCAGGTTACCGCAAATCGTCTGGTGGTGATTTCTGTTGAGGTCGGTGATTACTGCGATCACAATATGATGATACAGATGACAGGTCTGCCGGATGACAAGCATGTAATTAAGGTACATAATGGAATAGAATTCTCAAAGTTCTTCAGACTTTCCTCTTCTGTCATTATCTCAAGCTCAAAGTCAGGTACCGAAGATCTGAATGATTACTCGTTCAAAGAAGCTTTCGGTAAGATTTCATACTGATAAAAAAATAGCGCCGTTTCATGGTCGGTCAACTTGTGAAACGGCGCAACAATGAGGTGATTTAGTGTCTGTTCAAAATTATTTTAACACGGTGCTGTACAAGGAGACGGGTGTCCATCACATCGAGCGTAGAAAGGGCTGCGAGGACAATGTATATCGTACCGTATGCAAAGAAACTGGCGTTGCAGTTGTCACATTGAGCGACGGTGCAGGTTCCTGCTCAAATGCTGCCGCTGGTTCTGATATTACATCTAGAGTAGCTGGCGAAGAGTTAGCACAGTATTTTGATTTGCTGTATGATTATGAGAAATCCAGAACGGCAGATTACCTGCTTGGAAAAATCAATCTGGCATTACTGGAGCGTGCAGAATCGGATGGAGCAGATATTATGAGCTATTCTGCTACATTGCTCTGTGCTGCTATGCACCCGGATGGAAGATATATCACATTTCATGTCGGTGACGGGGCTATCATCGGTTATAATTTCCATCATGAATGTGAAACCGTTTCCCTGTATAAGCATGAAGGTGCTGTGAATGAAACCCACTTTGTGACCATGAAGAAGAAACGATACAATCTGAACAAAGGGAAAGGTGGTTTTAATGCCTTTATTCTGATGAGCGACGGACCGGAGCCATGTCTTGTCAATGAGATACAGATCAGCCCGAGAAATAAACTGATTGCGCAACTTTCCTTCTTCACATCCGAAGAAGCGATGCATGGCCAGCTTGCCTCCATGTGTCAGCTGTTCAAGGATAAGAAGGACATGGATGACGATGCATCCTTTGCAATTATTATGGATATGAGAAGAATTTCCAACGTATTTAATGCGCTCACGCCGGAGCTAAAGCACATGCTGTCCAATTTCAATGCAGATGTTAGCCAGAATAAAGCAAAGATGAAGCAGATGTATACCATCATGGAATTTGTAGCATTGTATCCGCAGGGTGTGACAATCGATCAGCTTTCTAAAGTAATCCATGTTGACCAGAAGTATGTCAAGAAAAAAGTAATACGTTTAAAATTCCTCAAATATCAAAATGGGAAAATTTATTTTGGTTGATATAGCACGGAAATCAATTTTCAAAAACTTGACAAGCATGGTATCATAAAAATATGAAAAATAACAGAATAACAGAGTATTTTGAAGAAGTAGATTTGATCATCTAATTTTGAAAAATAGTCAATCACAATCTCACTGGCTTTAGACGATTGGTTAAGGTTGACAAAAATATTTATGATATCATCAAAAGAAGATTTTTAAAAGTAGTTCACAATTGTATAAATGATCTTTTACCTAAAAAGGAAAGGAATGGTTGAATTGACAGAAGTATATATCCGCTATAATCCATATCGTTTGACCACTGTTATGACGATTAACGGTAGTCCTGTTTCGGAAGACAGTTCTCTTGCGCAGACTATTTCTGGAAAAAGACTCCAGTCATGGATTGGTGCTTTACCTGAAATGCTTAAAAACGAAAGAGGCAGTCGAGCGTTCCAAATCAGGTTTCACGGCAACGCTTTAGACTATGATGATGTAAAAGATTCTTTTAATCAGGCTCATAAAAAGGGCATTATAAGTGAGTTTGATACAATATATGAAGAAGCCGTTGGTGATTCCGATGTTTATGAAAGTATCTTGCATACATATAACGATCTAATGGGAGATCCATATTTTACAGATAGTCTTAGCCGATCAGATAGAGAAGGACTTGAAAGTGCAATAAAACGTGTGCAGAACAATATTTTTCCCATTCATGTTATCGCAACTATGAGTTCAGGAAAATCCACTTTAATCAATGCGTTGCTCAGGAAGAAGCTTATGCCATCGAAAAATGAAGCGTGTACAGCTATTATTACTGAGATTCTAGATGATGACAGCAAAGATTTCTTAGCTATTGCTTATGATAGAATCGATAATGAAATTGAGACAATATCGCAACTTACCTATGAAGCTATGAATAACTTAAATAGCAATGAGAATATTTCAAGAGTCTCCATTAAAGGCAATATCCCGTTTTTGGAAGCAACTGAAACTTGTCTAAAACTAGTGGATACCCCAGGACCAAATAATGCCCGAAATCAAAATCATCGTGAGACAACCTATCGTAACATCAATAGTGCTACTGAAAACATGATTCTTTATGTTCTGAATTATACTCAGCTTGCTACTAATGATGATGAGAACCTCCTGCACTATGTTGCTGAGGAAATAAGAAAAGGTGGTAAAGAAACAAGAGATCGCTTTATCTTCGTACTTAATAAAATGGACGAAGTTAAAAAAGAAGACAGCGTTGTTCACGCTATTGAGGTAACAAAAGCATATCTTGCGAAACATGGTATTGATGATCCTCAGATCTTTCCTTGCTCTGCTTTTGCCGCATTAGGACTGAGAACATTACTTGCGGATATTGATCCATATGATTCTGATGCTGTTGATGAAGCTGTTGAGAAATACGACAATGATGATATATCTGAAGTAGCAAATCTTGTTAGAAAAATCAACAGAAATGGTGAATTACATCTTGAACAGTATTCTACTCTTACTCCGAGTGAACAAGAAAAGATGCATAATAGATTATCTAAAGCGAAAGAAACCGGAGATAGGAAAACAGAAGCCTTGATTCATAGTGGTATCTGCTCAATTGAATCTGCTATCAAGGCATATGTACAGAAATATGCGAAAGCAAAGAAAATCCGAGATTTTGTTGATCCTTTAGAGGAGCAGCTTCACCAGGTAGAAAAAGAAATAAAAGCAAAATTGACGGCATTGTCAGGCGGCGAAGAAGCGATAGAAATTCAGCGTAGAAGTCAAGCTATCCGTGATATGATCCAGCAAGGCAAAGAAGCTAAGGCGTTTAAAAAAAAGATAGAAGAAATTAACCCTGTTCCTGAGATCCAAAATATTGCTGAAAGGCTAGTTGATGAAGCAAATATCCAGTTGACGAAACGTTTTAAACATTTGGGTAAGAAAATTAAAGGCAGACAAAATGCCTTGAACTTTATTAATGCATTCTCTGATGATACTGCAGAAGTCCTTTCAAGCTTGAGTGCCCAGCTTGAAATTCTTGTTGAAAGAGAAATCACGGAAACAGGTACAGAGCTTATCCTTGCATATCAGGCAAAGCTTGAAGGTTTCGATAATAATATTGGTTCTGATTTGGATTTCAGTACATCAGATCTTGTATCCGGTGTACTTTCAAGAATGAAAACAAGTGCTGTTGACTACAGTCCGTCTGGGAAGATGCGATCTCAGCAAAAACACGATGTAGAGGATGTCCATCAGGAGGAAGTGGAGGAATACACTGTAGATGTTATCAAAATGAAAGAAGTTAAGAAAACAATTCAGGAGGGTATTGAAAAGATAGAAACAGGCGAAGAAGAACGAGTTGTTGTAGGAACACATCAAGAACAGGTTGGAACGAAACGTGTTCCAAGACCAAGATCCGGCTTATTCTCAAGACTGCGTGACAGGTTGTTTGGCATGCAATACGAAGAAGTCCCTGAATATCAAACTTTTGAAGATGTTGAATACAGACCGACATATAAGTATGTTCCTAAAATGAAAGAAATCATAGAAGAAATTCCAACTGTGGAGCAAGAAATAAGAAAAAAAATCCATTATGTTGTCCCGGTTGCTGATTTGCAGAGAAAACTTGTTACACCTATCAGACAACAGCTTGATTGTGATGTTGCGGAGTTGATTCAGGTAGCTTCAATTTGTGTTGACAATCTTAAAGCACAGTTTCTTAATTCTTTTGATGAAATTGACCAGCTTATCAAAAGCAAATACTCAGAGCTTGAGTCCTATACTCAACAGCAAGATGTCCTTGAACAGCGCAAAAATGAATGTCAAGATATGCTTATGTTTATTCAGGATAACTTAAAGGAACTCTTTGATGCTTTAGATGTATAATGATTGAAGGGAGAGAATGTGAGTGATACACAATGATGTAAAAAAAGCCGCTGAAAGTGGTAATATATCATTGCTAAAATACTTTTTCTGTGATTGTCTTGATGGTGACCCAACGTTCGCTGAATATGCAGAAGATTATGAGTATTGCAAGTCAATGGGTATTCTATTTGAGTCACATACCGAACTGCATCCTATGATTTTGGATACCATTGATGAGGTATATTGGGTACAATTGAAAAAAGATTTTATGCAAAACCCTTCGATTGAACGAATGGAGCATATGCGAGAGGTTGCTAAAATTCTTTACAGTGCTAGAATTCATAAAATAGAAGAAGATCATGCAAGGGAAGCTGCTTCAAAATCTAATATACAACAGCTAAGTGAACTAAAAAAACCAGCTAATACTGTTCAAGAAGTAAGTAAATCTGCAAGACAGGCTAATAGTGATAGTGTTCACAAAGTAAGTGATATAAAAATTACAGGACAGACTAATAGTGTTGGTGTTCGCAGAGTAAGTGAACCTATAGGACAGAAAAAAACTGTAGGACAGACTAATAGTGTCGGTGTTCGCAGAGTAAGTGAACGTGTAGATAATACTCATAGGACAAATGAATCTAAATCCACCGATCACATATCTCAGGGTACACAACAAAAAAAAGACAATGGGGTGAGTCGCAGAGTAGCAACGATAATAACCATAGCAATAATGGTTATCGTGATAATCTGTCTAATCAACAAAATGTAAGCGGTTCACCCCATACTGATAAAAAATCAGAAAAGAGAGAGTGTGTGAAGAACAATGCTGAGGGACATGTTATTTCTGAACCTGTTCCAGATAACTCTGACGATCTTAATGCACACCCTAACAAATCTAATGTTGGCACAGGAATTGCTATTTTCGGCAGTGTTTTAGTTTTTAACGGTGTGATAACTGGCGCAACTACTGTTACAGCGATTGGTGTTACAATGGTGCTAATTGGTGGAATTTACTATTTGGAAGGAAAATAATATGGCAAAAAGAAGATCTGAAACAGTTTTAATGCCTGAAATGACACATAAGCCTGTAAACGCACCTCTTGTACCATTTAAGAAAAAAGAGAATTCAGAAAAGTTACCGTCTGTGGAAGTAGTAACTTCTCCAAATGAAATGATAAATGCTGATCAAAAACTCTTTCCCATACAGACTCTTGAAAACAATGTCAGTGAGTGCCTGAAAATACTTGATGATACAGTTATGCACGCATATGTCACTAAATTAGGTGAATTACCAATAATCGAGCCTTATTTTGATGAGGAAAAGATGAAAAAAGAGCCTTACCAGTTCTTTCATATCACAAAGCTCGTTTATGAAAAGGATGAATTTTCCGTATCAAAGCTTTCTGCGATTTTTCAAGCATTATCGGGAAAAAATTGCACATTGGTTCTTATGGTGCAAAATAGTAGTCATATAACTAATTTTTATCTCGGTGTGAGAGACCATGAAGAAAAGGACTTTACTGGAACACTTCGTCAAATGCTCGAAATGAGCTTAAAAGGTCAATTTCCGGGAAGTGATTTTAGCTCAGATTTTTCTATTGAGAATATGCAGGAAATCACGAAAAGCCTGGCAAATACAACCAAGGCAGTATCCTGCGTATCTTGCGTTCCTGACTTTAAACAGGATAAGGATTTTTTTGAAAATAAAGACTTTTTGCAAGGACTTGAAAAATTTGTTATCAGTATGCAAAATAAAAACTATACTGCTGTTTTTGTTGCTGATGCTGTCCCATATGACGAATTAGTCGCTTATCGTACACAACTTGAATCTGTATGCACACAACTTTCTCCATTTGCAAGTATACAATTTCAAATCAGTACTTCTAATAGTCAAAGTAATGCAAATACAGAGCAAACAGGACAGACTAATACAAAAACGAAAGGTAAAAGTGAAACACTCGGAACAAATATTTCTTTTGCAAAAGGAGAAACTGAAGGAGAAACTAATACTAAAGGCACAACTCAAACTCATGGAATAAATCATAGCATAACAGATACTGAATCTAAAGGACAAACAATAACAGATGGGACAAGCGAGAGCATTGCAGATGGTATTACAAAAACAAATACTGTAACTGTTGGTAGCACACAAACAGCAGGCACATCTCATGGAGTATCAGCAAATGCAAATATCATGGGAATTGGTGGGGCAATAAATACTGGAGTGTTTGGAAGTGTGTCAATAAATGAGAGTTACAGTCATTCAACCGCAAAATCACATACTGTTACAAAAGGCACGAATCACTCCATTGCAATCTCTGACACTATTTCTAAGGCTCTTACAAAAGGTGTTTCTGATTCAATAGCATTAAGTAAGAATGAATCTAAAAGCAAAAGTACAAGTAACACACAAACACACAGTATTTCTTCTCAGCATGGAACTAACTCATCTTACAGCGAGGCTTTCAATTTTGGACATGCTGAAACCATAACAGATACGTTTGGCACCTCTCAAGGTATTACGATGCAATCTCAAAATATGATGATTGTTAATATGCTTGAACGCATAAAGAAGCAAATAGTTCGTCTTGATGAATGCGAAAGCACTGGAATGTGGAACTGTGCAGCTTACTTTATGAGCAGTAACAGAGCAATCTCTGAAACCGCAGCCAACACCTATCATTCTTTGATTTCGGGTGAAAATAGTGGCGTAGAGCGTTCAGCAATCAATACTTGGACAAATCACAAAAGTTTGTCCTGGCTTATTACATACATCACACACTTCTGTCATCCGAAGTTTGCATATGTGTTTGCCGATGAGCCTTGTATGATTTCACCTGCTTCACTGATAAGCACAAAAGAGCTTGCTATTGAGATGAGCTTACCACGGAAATCAGTTTGTGGTCTGCCTGTAGTTGAACATGCTGTATTTGGACAGCAAATTATCAGAAATGATACCGTTTCTAATAATATTGCTAAATTTGATAGAATTTTATTAGGGCTTGTTTGAAAAATGAAAATGATAGTATCATTTCAACAAAATCATGATGGAAGCAAGATGAACAAAAGCAAGGAAAGTAGAGTCCAGAGTATCATAGCGTGTGGCAATTCTGCGGAACCATTTGATTTTCTGAAAAAAGCATTCCACCAGATGACACTCTTTATAGAGCCAGTAGTCACATTCCCATGGTTCTTTGGCGTTTGACTTAGGTGGGATGGTATAGCTGGCATTCTGTGCCGTAATATATTTCCGGATTGCTCTGGCACTGTAAGCTTTGTCGCCTAATATGTTACTTCCTTCAATATCCACCTTTTTCAATAGCTCTATCGCATGAATACTATCTGCATCATTTCCCGAACTGAGCAGAAATTCTACCGGATTGCCAAGACCGTCTACAATTGCATGAATTTTTGTATTCAGTCCTCCGCGGGTTCTTCCGATGGACTTTTCGCCCCCTTTTTAAACCCTCCGTTTGTACTCTGGTGTGCTTTTGTCATGGTAGAATCTATACTCAGATTTTCCTTATCTGCATCACTGGAAAGCATATGGAATATCTTTTCCCATATGCCCGTTTCCTGCCATTTTCTGAATCTCGAATATACTGTCTGCCATGATCCGTACCGTTCAGGAAGTTCTCTCCACTGGGCACCTGATCTGGCAATCCACAACATTCCATTCAACATGATGCGGTTATTTTTTGCCGGGCGTCCTTTCTTTCCTGTTCGTTCTGCTGGAAACATATCTTTGATTCTTTCCCATTCTTCATTGGTTATTTCATATCGTCTAATCATATTTTCATTATACCATATCTGTTATTTTTATGCAATATGTATTTTTCAAACAAGCTCTAATATGCCAAAGGGATTTTTATGCCTGCTTGACTGATTTTTTCTGTCGAACTCACGTTATATTATGT
>CAMWJT010000006.1 GCA_947174625.1 uncultured Ruminococcus sp. | reverse complement strand
GTCTGCGATTACTTGGTTGTTACCAACGCTCGCAGAACACAGTCATTGATATTGAGCCTGCGGTTGAGCTCAGCCGGTAAATCCGGTTCAGAATTGAAAGAATAGATCACATAGTAACCCTCTGTGCTGACTTCTGTTCCCTTCTTGATCGGATAAGCGAGCTTACGCTTGCCCCACTCGTTGACTTCTTCTGTGAGAGAGCCGTGACGTTCGATTAAAGCCTTGACTTTCTCTACGAGTGCTTTCATGGTCTCCTCGTCTTTTTTGAGACTGAAAACGACCATTGCTTCATAATTTTCGTTCAGTTTTGCCATTTTTTCGCACCTCCTTTTGGATTTCGCCTGCGGACAGGCAAGGAATTTTATGATAATAAACTGCATTAGCAGTCCAGTATATTATAACATAAATTGACAAGTTTGTCAAGCGTTTTTCAGAATTTTTTTACCGGATCACCGGCAAAGCGTCATGATCCTTGCGCCGTTCTCTTCGTCGGCACGTGCATAGAGATATTGCTGTACTTCCTGATAATTTTCCCGGATATAATTTTTATAGACAGAATCCTGCGTATCTGTCATCAGAACAGCAAGGGGGATTTTATACTCTGGTTTGCGGATCTGCTTGAAATAAAGCCGCCGGGTGAATTCGTCCTTCTGCATCCAGAACCGGAACAATAATTTTCTCTCATGCTGTTCTGAAAAATCCGGATTTTCAGAATCCAGCAGGATTTCCAGATGATTCTGATTTTTAGAAAAATGCAGAATCTGTGCATTGGCAAGAATGCTCTCATCCATGCACAATGTCCGGTCATTGATGGCAATCTCCCGGAGATTCTCACAGCATCGGAAGGCATCTTCTTCAATTTTCTGGACGCTTGCCGGGATGACGATTTTTTTCAGTTGCGAACAACCCATGAACGCACGCTTCTGGATTCTTTTTAATTTTTTGGGCAAAATGATTTTTTTCATCGAAACACAATTCGAGAATGCTTCTTTGCCGATGTCCAGCAATTCCCGTGGGAGCTTGACACCTTTGAGATTCCAGCAATCAGAAAATGCCCATTTCCGGATCACTTTGATATTGACAGAGAGCCTTGCCATGCCCAGATTCCAACAGCCACAGAAGGCACGGCTTCCAAGGATGTGCATACTATCCGGCATCTTGACGGATTTCAGACGACTGCAACGTTCAAATGCACTGTTTCCGATTTTTTTCAGTTCCGGGGGCAGATGCAGCTCCTGGAGATTGGCACAATGATAAAAACCTCTGTCGCCAATGGATTTCATTGTGTCGGGGAATTCCACAGCAGACAGACTATAACAACCCGAAAACGCATCTGTACGCAGGACAGTAATCTTTGCCGGGAGCGTGACTTCCCGCAACCGGGAACAGTTCATAAATGCACCGCTTCCGAGACTGGAAACAAAAGCCGGGATGAAAATATTCTCCATATCCCGACAGCCGTAAAACGCATGACTGTCGATACAACGGACGGTTTCGGGCAGGCTGAACGACGTAATTTCCCGGTTCTGATAAAATTCCCAGGCGGAAACACGGTCAATCTGTTTTAAATAGATCACAGGAAACAGCTCCTTTCTAAATTTCTAAATTTAATTTTTATTATATCAGAAATAATCTGCCGATAATATAAGAAACAATCATGATAAATGCAAGATACAATCCGAAACACCCGAAAACATTTAAAATATTCGTACCACCCTCTGTCTGGAGCAGCATGTTTTTGATCTTCCGGGAATTCGTGTGTTTCCGGATTCGTCTCACGGAACGGAGTGTAAATTGATAGTAGAGATAATTCCCGAACAGACAGAACAGAATCCGGATCAGGATGCCCAGAAAAAAGAACGGTGTTTCCAATTGTTCCAATAATGGCTGATTCATCCTTAAAAATGTCGTAATACTCTCAATTGCCGCCGCCGAAACACCGGATTCTTCAAATAATTTCAAATACGAATGATCCGTGAACATCCGGAGCATACTCAGCATCAGACTCGGCACACTGCTGAAAATCCACAGCAGACCGCTCAGAATTGTCATGAACCACATTTTGCGATTGGCAAAATAAAAATACGGGAACAGAATACAGGGCAGATTGAACGAAATTTTCCGTCCGGTTTCTTTAAAGCGTTTAAATAACGGTATATAATAAATCGTATTAGTTTTTACAAAATTTGCCACATCACCCAGACGTTCCCCTGCCATGTCTTCTTCGGGAGACATCCCACAGCAAGGATCTGTAAAATCAAACGTCTTTTTCTGACCATCCGCCATCAGCATTGTAACCTGTCTTTTTTCGGGATTGATCTCTGCGGAAGATTTCCCGGCATTGTCCTGTTGTTCCTGTTCCCGGAGATCCCTGCCGCATGCGGCGCAGATTTCAGAGTCACTCAGATTGACATGATTGCAGTTGCGACAGATAATACCGCCGTTGTGTTTCCGGTAGGACTGTTCATAACCGAACCATCCGCCCTGTGCGCCGGGCTGTTTCATCCGGATTGCCTGGTGAAGAGAAACATTCGTACATGTGCCGTTCTTGTCCCAGCATGTTCTGTGATAAGGCGTTCCGCAGTCCGGGCAGACAACGACATCATCCTGCGCCTGAAATACCTGTCTGCATTCTTTGCAGACAGAACCTGTATATCTTCCCATATGAAATAAAAATCTCCTTTCTACACAAGTCCCAGATCAATATGCCCTGTGCTGACATCCGCACGCAGACACACAACCCGGATGGGATCGCCCAACTGCCAGCGTTCTCCGGTCAAAGTATTCTCAAAAAACCAGTTTTCTTCTGTGAAATATTCCCCCGGTGGCATATCATGGATATGCAATAATCCTTCTGCCATGTTGGACAACTGGACATACATCCCGAATTCCGTGACACTGGTAATCACACCGTCAAAAATCTCTCCTGTATGGGATTTCATGAATTCCGCCGCATAACAAGCATCTGCTTCCCGTTCTAACTGAACCGCCCGGAGTTCCGTCATGGACGCACGTTCTGCGGCATTTTCCGTAAATTTTCCGTAACGTCGGATTAACCAATCTATTTCTGCGCCGTCCAGATAATCACTCAGGATTCTATGGACGACCAGATCCGAATACCGCCGGATCGGCGACGTAAAATGCGTGTAATCCCTCAGCGCCAGTCCGAAATGTCCTTTCGGGATTTCGCTGTACTTTGCTTTTGCCATAGAACGCAATGTTAAATTATTAATCACCGGAAAGCATGGCAGATCTCTTGTCTGATCCAGAATATTCTGGATATTACAAGGCTTGATTTCTTCCGGATCAAGCTTTAATTCTGAATCCGGATCTTCGGAATTCTGAGAAATCCCCAGTTTTATGAGCATTTCCCGGAGCATGACAATTCTCTCCGGCGCTGGATTCTCATGCACACGATAAACAAACGGGAATTTCTTTTCTCTGGCAAGCTTCGCCGCTGCTTCATTTGCACATAACATGCAGGATTCTATGATTCGCTCTGTTCTGCCCCTCTGCACCGGTGCAAGTCCCGTGCAGATGCCGTCCTGATCCAGTAATAAAACAGATTCTGTACTTTCTAATTCCGGCGCACCTCTGCGCTTCCTGAGAATTTCTAATTTTTCTGATAATTGCTCTAACAATTCCAGACTTTCCAGAACAGGCGCATATTTTTCCAGGATCTCTGTATCTGCTCTATGTTCCAGAATCGCATTGCATTCTTCATAGACACCACGGACTTTTGAATGAATCACGGATTTACAAAACTGATAATCCAGTAAATCTCCCTCCGGGGATAATTCCAGAATTGCCGAAAGTGTTAATCTGTCATAGCCGGCATTCAGCGAACAGATCCCGTTGGATAGTGCTTTCGGGAGCATGGGAATGACTTCATCTGCATAATAAATGCTGGTACCCCTACGGAATGCTTCTGCATCTAAGGGACTGTTCGGACGGACGTAGTGCGACACATCCGCAATGTGAACACCAAGCGTCCAGTGTCCGTCCGGGTGTTTCCGGATCGAAACAGCGTCATCCAGATCTTTCGAGTGTGCGCCGTCAATTGTAAAAATGATTTCTTCCCGGAGATCCAGTCGTCCTTGTAAATCAAACTCTGTTACACCGGGAGCGGCAACTTTTTTCGCATCTGCCCGGACTTTTTCCGGAAAGTCTACCGGGATTTCCTGCTCTGCAATCCGGGAACGCATGCAATTCTGTGCGTTGTCGCAATCCCCGAAATTCATGATTACTTTGACTTTGTGATCCATGTGACGGCTTCCACGGGAGATGACTTCGCATAATACCTGATCATTGATCTTGTAAGGACAGCTTTCTTTATAGTCAATATGCAAAGGCATCCCGGCAATGTCCGACAGCAGACAAAGTCCTGCTTCCGTCGGGACAATCCGCCCGGCAATTCTTGTATGCTGTGATTCTTCCAGGATGGACAGAATTTCTGCTTCCGGTGAACTGGAACGGGATGGAATGGCTCTTGCAAGGACAATATCTCCCTTGAGACTGCCTGCAAGAAATTTTCCTGCGACAAAATATTCTTTGTCATTTTCATCCCGGATAAAGCCGAAATGCGCATGAAGCCGGATCGTCTCCGCCCGGAACGTCTTACCCTGGTCTGCAAGGACATAATACTTCCCACATTCCAGAATCTCCCCTTTTTTGCGGAGTTCTTCCAATGCCGCCTGGTATGCCTGGGGATTGCGGTGACTGCGGCATTTCTGTGCCAGTTCCGTCCGGCTCAGTTTTTTATGCAGTTCAAGAAATGTACGGATTTTCCGGCAACAGGTTTCTAGTTCTCCGGGACGGATCTTTTTCTGTTGGGATTTTAATTTTGCTTTTAATTTTGATAGATCCCCGGATTTTTTATTATTTCTCAAATTTTTCCGTGCCTGATGTTTTGCGTTATGTCTTGCCATATATGATATTTCACGCTTTCTTTCTAGTTTTTTCTGATTTTTTCTGATTTTTTTAATTTTTAACGCACCCCCTGAGGAGTGCGTTTCCGGCTCTGCGAATTCTTACTTGCTCATGTTCATAATCAACGGTACGACAATGTTCATTGCAATCAGGATCAGCACTGCAATGATTCCCAGATTCCGGGTCAGTTTCTGCAAGGCAACATCCCTGGTATTGCTTTCATTATTCTTATAAAAAGAATCGTTAGAACCGCCGCCAAGTGCGCTTGTCATGTTCTGATCCTGTTTCTGATCCTGCATCATACAGAGAATGACAATTAAAATGCAGACAAGCAGCACAATTGCACCGCAGACAATTTCGTAAATTTCCATGTGTAAAACTTCCCTTCCTGATAATTTTTAATTTTAAAAAATAATTAGCTTTATTATAGCATAATTTTCAAATGCTGTCAAGACTTCGCATGAAAAATTTCACAAAAATATATGATAAAGGAGCGATTTTTCGCTCCTTTCTCTTTACAAACCGGAAAAAGAGTTTGCTTTATCTCATAACAAGCCAATAAATCAGATAAAACAAACCAGACAGTGAATGACTGATCATCGGTGTTATCAGGTGGTTCGTCTTACGGTATGCCATGAGCCAAACGAAACCTATGATAAAAGAAACTCCAAGATTATGCCAATCAAGAATTGCAAACAGAATATTGAACAAAAGCAGTGCATTCATTTCACCAAATACCGATCCGACAAACCTCTTCGCCAATCCCCGGAAGTATAGTTCCTTGAATATTCCACTAACTAATACCAAGGCTATGACATCCATTATAATGATACCCGTGTTTAATTCACGCCCTTGCCTTGCAAGCTCTGTTGCTCCGATTCCGGGAATGAGATTCACAAGCCACCCGTAAGCATCACCAATCACCTCAGAAACAACAAAAGCGATTACACCATAAAGTATATCTTTTCCCAATGTCTTTTTATCATAGATTTCATCTTTCAGATTGATACCATTTTCTTTGTAAAGTAGCAAAGCACAGGGAAAAAGACCAACATTTGCAAGAATCAACAGCAGAAGATAAATATGATGCTGATTTGTTACATACGAAACAACATCACCAATTGTCATTCCCTGTTGATATTGTGTGAAAGCAAAGATCAGTTCAAAAAAAGCTACTATAAAAGTAAGTGTTGTTACAATACCAATTGCTCTTTTTGCATTAAGATATTTCTTTTCGTCCATAGGATATGCTCCTTATCATTTTTTTCTGTTTCCTTTATTATATAGCAATCAATCCAAAAAGTCAAGGAGGTGTATCCATGTTTTCAGGGCTTCCGCATGAAAATTTTACAGATTTTTGTTAGATATAGACAAAAAATAAACTGATATATTAGCTGAATGATTGGTTACAGAAGATGACATTGCTTGATTTGTTGAAATTCCTACAACAGCTTAGTTCCATTTTTTTTGCAGAAACAGGAATGTGATTCGGCAATATCGTTCATTACAATCAAATTTTGTTTTCATTATGTACAAATTTTTCTGATTTTTTCATACAGTCGCCCTGAGAAAACTCTTGATTTTTTGTTCCAGGTATGCTATAATAATAAAAAAATAAGAATCATCAGAAAGAAGTGTGGATTTAATTTGAAAAGAAACAGAATTTTTGCAGGCTGTCTCTGCCTGATAACGGCACTTTGTCTGCCGGCTTGCTCCAAAGAAATCCCCCAGGAAAATCCAGTGATAGAAGCACCGGAAGATAATCCGGTGATAAGCCTTGCTTCTGAACCAGAAAATAATCCGGAATCAGAACCCGACCCCATGAGAGAAATTATCTGGCTCTCGGATTATGATCTCAATCCCCTGCCCGGTCAGCAGAGAGATCCGGCGCTTGCCATTTTTGAAGATCAGTATCATGGCAAAATTACCTGGTACTGGTGCGACCCGACCAAACGCATTGAGACACTGACAAATTTTATTCAGGCAGGTGACAGTGTCGACATGGTATCTTTCCAGACAGAAGATTTCCCGTCTGGCATCCGGGACGATCTGTTTCAGCCGTTAGATGATTATCTCGATCTGACTGACCCGATCTGGGATGGTGTCCGCAAGCCCATTGAAGATTATGCTTATCATAATGCACATTATATTATCCCCTATGCAACAGGTCATAATTTATTATTAATCTATGATAAAAATATCTGCATGGCAAATGACCTGGCAGACCCCTATCAGTTATATCAATCCGGCGAATGGACATGGGATGTATTTCTGAATATGATGCAGGAATTCACCGCAGGTGATTCCAAGCGTTCCGGTATCACAGGCAATGTCGGACGTGGCATACTTCAGTCAACCGGCATCCGGATTGCAGGAAATGCCGGACAATTAGAAAATCACATGGAAGATCCGGCAATTGCAGATGCTGAAAATCTCTTGCAGGAAATCAAAAATAAAAATCTCTATGACCCGGCATTCTACAACAGCGCAGCAGAAAATATCTTATTCTATGCAATGGAAGACTGGGCACTGGATCAGTCCAATGCGATGCATCCGGATGCGGATTATATGGCAGTACCATTCCCGAAAGCATCCGGGACTGAATCCTATTATCTCACCGGGAACTATGAATCTAAATTACTGGTGAAGAATTCCACAAAAGGAGAAGCCGTCGCTGCTTATCTGTACTGTGAACGGCTTGCACATACCGATCCGGCTTATCTGAACCAGGCAAAAGAACGTTCCTTAACCGGACAGACATCCGCCGCCGGACAAGTCCTGTCTTACCGGACGGAAGAACAGTACAATGCCATTCTGGATTATCAGAAAAATCTGGAGTTAATCACAGATCCGGCATACGGCATGGGGAACGAACTGTACGGAGACGGAGATTATACTTACGAGACCAAAGGTGTGATGAACCGTCTGGAAGAATCCATTCTGAGAGATGGAAAATCTTGGGAACAAATTCTCACTGACTGCAAGCCTTTGCTAGATACTGCTCTGAAAAATTATTAATTTAAATCCCCCTGTGATATTTCCAGTCACGGGGGATATGATTTTTCAATATTATTATAAAAAATAAGAAACCATTGATTGAAATCAATAGTTTCTTATGAAAATAAATAGTCGAGGTGACAGGATTCGAACCTGCGGCCCCTACGTCCCGAACGTAGTGCTCTACCAAACTGAGCCACACCTCGATCAATTTTTAATTTAATCATCGGACTTTACACTCAACAGATATTATTATAGCATAAATTTTTAAGATTGTCAATCAGTAAATCACATAAAAAAGCAGATATTTTTTCCTCTTTTTTTGTTGATTTTACCATCATGGCATATAATCTATCATAATGTGCTGTCTTTCCTGCTGAAAATAACGCTTGCAATTTTTCCGGAATTATGTTATAATAGTAAATATTCTGATTTTCTGGAGCTTTTGCTCAGAATGATAAAAAATACAAGAAACAAAAGAAACAAAAAAACATACAGAACAGAAAGGATGCACTTACTTATGAAATTTAAACTGAATCCCGAAAACACTGAAAATTTTGTTGATCCTCAGGACCACATCAGACCCGTGAACCCTCTGAATCCCTCCATGCCGCCGTCAGATCTGGCGCAGGAATACGCACCCATTATCGGAAAACTTGCGGAACTGTGTCAGCGTGAATTTCCGATTGATCCGGATCTCTACACAAAATATGATGTCAAGCGTGGTCTGCGTGACATCAACGGCAAGGGCGTTCTTGCCGGACTGACAAACATCAGCGATATTGTAGCATATGATGAAACCAGTGACGGCAAATCCATCCCCTGCGAAGGAAAACTTTATTACAGAGGGATTGACGTGGAGCAACTTGTCAACGGCTTTACGCAGGACGACCGTTTTGGCTTTGAAGAAATTGTCTATCTGTTGTTATTCGGAAATCTCCCCAGTGCAGAAAATCTCATGATTTTTACGGATCAACTCCAGGACATGCGGTATCTGTCAGCCAGCTTTGTGCAGGATATTATCATGAAAGCGCCCAGTAATGCACTGATGAATACACTTTCCAAATGCGTCATCAGTCTGCATTCGTATGACAGTCTGGCAGATGACACATCCATCCCGAATGTACTCCGGCAGTGCATGAGTCTGATCAGTTTAATGCCGATCCTTGCCGTTTACGGCTATCAGGCATACAATTATAAACGCAATCAGGATTTAATCATTCGTCAGCCGGATCAGACGATTTCCACAGCGGAAAATATTTTATATATGCTCCGTCCGGACGGAAAATACACACCATTAGAAGCAAAATTACTGGATCTGGCGCTTGTGCTTCATGCAGAACACGGCGGCGGCAATAACTCCTCATTCACAGTGCGTGTGGTGTCTTCTTCCGGAACGGACACGTATTCAGTGATTGCAGCGGCGCTTGGTTCTCTGAAAGGTCCTAAGCACGGCGGTGCCAATATCAAAGTCTGCCAGATGTTTGACGATCTGAAAAAACATGTAACAGACTGGGAGGATGAAGACGCACTCCGGGCATATCTGCGTACTCTGCTTCATAAGAAAGGATTTGACAATTCCGGATTGATTTATGGGATGGGACATGCCGTTTATTCCATCTCTGATCCGAGAGCGAGAGCATTCAAAAAGCGTGTACAGGAACTTGCCATCGAGAAAAACCGGGAAAAAGAATTTGAATTATATGCCCGTGTGGAACGGCTTGCCACAGAAGTGATTGCATCTGAACGGAAAATTTACAAAGGTGTCTGTGCCAACGTTGATTTTTACAGCGGATTTGCTTACAGAATGTTGGGACTGCCGGAAGAATTATTCACACCGTTGTTTGCGATTGCCAGAATTGCAGGATGGTCAGCACACAGACTGGAAGAACTGACGAATTCCAGCAAAATCATCCGTCCGGCTTACAAATCTATTATTGATCCCAGGGAATATACACCACTTAGTGAAAGAATACAGGAATTTAATCTTGCGGAATAAGAAGTTTCGCTCTCTCGTATAAAATAATACAAGAAATATCAGAGATCAGATCAAAGATCAGAAAGGAGCGCTGAAAATGGGGATTATCCGTGCGGCTGCAAACGCTGTCAGCGGCTCACTTGCCGGGCAATGGCTGGATTATATTGTCTCCGGCAGAATGGACAATAACATTCTGATGACAAGGGGGGTCCGTGTCATCCGGACAAAGGACGGCAACCAATACAAGCCGATTCATACAATTACCAACGGCTCCCGGATCATGATTGCGCCCAATCAACTCATGATTCTTTGTGACGGCGGTCGTGTCGTGGATTACTGCGCATCCGAAGGCTATTATGAAGTCTATCTGTCTGCCGCACCGTCCATGTTCAACGGCGAACTAGGTTCTGCCGTCCGGGATACGTTTCATAGAATGAAGTATAACGGACAGCCGTCTGGCAGTCAGGAAGTATATTTTATCAATTTGCAGGAAATCAAGAATCTGAAATTCGGCACACGCAATCCGCTCCAGTATTTTGATAATTTTTACCAGGCAGAATTATTCATCCGGTGTCACGGAACATACTCAATCAAGATCACAGATCCCTTGAAATTCTTTGAAGAAGTCGTCCCACGGAATGCCAGTTATGTGAGTACAATTGTATTATCAGATCAGTATCTGGAAGAATTTCTCATGGCGCTCCAGAGTGCTTTCAGTACCATGTCTCAGGACGGTGTGCGGATTTCCAATCTTGGTGCAAAAGGTGTGGACATCATTCAGCATCTGGATCGTCAGCTCGATCAGCTCTGGAAAGAAAAGCGGGGCATTGAACTTGTTTCCGTCGGAATCGGAAACATCTCCTATGACGAAGAAAGCCGGGCGCTGATTCAGATGCGGAGCAGAAATGCGATGCTGAATCCGGAACGGCATCCGGAGAAAAATAATTCTCAGAATTTTTCGGAACATCATGCGCCGTCCGATTCACCGGTCAATCTCCGGAAAGTCTGGGCTTGTCAGTGCGGTTCCAAAAATTACGGAAATTTCTGCGCCGTCTGTGGCAGAGCAAAACCGGACAGCTCCCGGCTCTGGGTCTGTCCGTGCGGTCTGACAAACACAGGGAATTTCTGCACAGAATGCGGTACAAAACGTCCTGGGAATTTTTAAATTTAATATTTCATAGTTTAATGCACCAGGAGGAATTACATGGCTTTTGTGTATAGTATTCTATCAGAAGAAGAAAAACAAGAATTAGTAAATAAATATAAATTTCATGACTATTTTAAACGAAACAGAACTGCCGAATTATACAATCAAGTTTATGATGAACAGCAGAATATGAGATTAGTTCCTGTTATTCGAGGTGGTATCAATGGGAAAAGAAATAAACCTGGAAAAATGCCTTATCATTGGGAAATTCCAATCATTTTTGCATTTATCTGGAATGAGGAAATTTGCAAGATAGAAATTTACTACGAAAGAAAAAAAGTAAATGAAAAAAGATTTTGTTATCTGGAGATTCCTAGAGTAGTTGCTCCGGAATTTTTCAGGGACAGAGAAAAAGAATTGATTTTTTTCATGAAAGAAGCATTGAAAAAAGAAGAGCGTTTTTTAATGTGGAGCTGTGAGATTGTTTTTCCTGAAACAATCCCAGTTCAATTTACAGATAAAAAAGAATGGAATTATGAATCATAAAGTCAAAAAATCCCCCGTCTCTATAAACAGAGGAGAATTTTATATTAATATACACAAGAAAGGGTTTTAAGAATTTTTATGAATGCAAATGCAAATTCATCTGAAAATCGTAACAGCGTCCAGTACCATTGTCCGAACTGTGGCGGTGATCTGCGTTTTCATCCGCAAAAGCAAGGATTTGCCTGTGAATACTGTGACAGTTTTTTCACACCGGAAGAATGTCAGCAGGCAAATGCGCAGATGGCACAAGAGGCAGAAGCGCAAATCCCGGCACAGGATGCTTTTGCGGAAGAGAATCAAGTGTTTCTCTGTCAGAGCTGTGGCGCTGAATTAATCACGGATTCTGACACTTCGGCAACAGAATGCGTCTACTGTCACAATCCCGTGATTTTAAAAGGCAGACTGTCCGGCGAATACAGACCATCCCGGATCATTCCATTTCAGATTGACAAAGACAAGGCAACGGAGATTTTCAAAAACTGGTGCAGTAAACGGAAATTTCTCCCGAAAGATTTCACATCCGACAGTCAGCTTGTCCATCTGCATGGCGTTTATGTGCCGTTCTGGGTGGCGGATTGTCATGTTCACGGCATAATGCAGGCGGATTGTCACAAAGTCCGGAAATGGAACAGCGGTGATTATCATTATACAGAAGTCAAAGAATTTGATGTATTCCGGGAAGCAGATCTGCATTTTGACGGCATTCCGGCAGACGGTCAAAGCAAAGTCGAAGATGCGCTGATGGAAGCGATTGAGCCGTTTGATTACCGTAACACAGTGGATTTTGACATGTCCTATCTGAGCGGCTTTTTATCCGATAAATATGATGTCAACAAATCCCAGGTATTCCCCAGAGTCCGGAATCGTGCTGTCAACGGGAGCGATCAGTTATTAAGATCTTCCATGACAGGCTATGACTCCGTCCGTGTCACCCGGTCAGATATGAATATTTTAAGCACAAAATGGCAGTACATGTTACTTCCTGTATGGTTCATGCGATATGAATACAAGGGAAAGCCGTACGATTTTGCGATTAACGGACAGACCGGTGTCCAGGCAGGGACACCCCCTCTAGATCAGAAAAAATTGGGATTGTTATGTGTCCTGATTGCTGTAATCTGTACAATAATCGGCTTTATAGGGGGGATTCTGGGATGAAAAATAATTTTAACATAAAATTTAAAATCAATCCTGTTTCGCTCTTTATAGGGTTAATTCTGTTTCTGCAATGCCTGTGTTTCGGATCCGGATTGCAGATCACAGTCCATGCAGAAAGTGATACTGTCTATCTCTATGACGAATCGGGCAAATTAAATCCGGATGAATATCAGTTCTGTATGAACAGTCTGGAAACAGCATCACAGCTCACAGGCATGAATCTTGTTGTGATTCTGGGGACGGATGAGCTTTCGGATTCTTCGATTCAATCGCTTACAAGATCTACTTATGACCTGTTATTTCCGGGGACGTGGCATTCTGACGGTCTGTGCTATTACATGGATCTGCGTGGACACAGTCCGGCATATGATGACATCTCTACTTGTGGCATGGCACAGTTTTATTATACCAATGCCCAGAATAACAACAGAGTAGATGCCATCCTGCGTTCTTTGGATGCGTATCTTGTCCCGGCAGGCAGTGAGGACATCACTGGTGCAATTGCGAAATTCTGCGAACAGCTCGAATCTTATTACAATGCCGGCATTCCGGAGCGTTATTATGTCTATGATTCTCAGGATCATTTATATTATCATGTCGAGGATCAGCAGATTATCGCAACAAGCACAAGACCTTATCTTCCTTGGGATCGTGCCTTGCTTCTGGGTATGATTGGTCTGATTACGGGGATTGTGGTTGCGGCAATCGTGTTCAGTACAGTAAAAATCCGGTATCAGTTCAAAACATCCCTGACACCGACGAATTATGCAAACAAACGCACTGTACAATACAGACAGCAGTATGACCGGTTTGTCCGGGAACGGACCATGAAAACAAAGATTGAGTCCGGTTCCGGCGGCAGTCATTCCGGCGGCAGTCATTCCGGCGGTCACAGCTCCGGCGGACACGGCGGCGGCGGACATCATAGATAATAATTAATTAATTATAAAAAAACAGCTTTATGCAGATTGAAAATTTTCTGCATAAAGCTTTTAATTTATCGGCGCAATCTTGAAGCCTTGCGCTTCTTTTTCTCTGCATACATGATATGATCCGCAATTGTCACAAGCTGAAATAAATTCATATCCGGTGTAGGAACGGTAATATAATAGCCGGAACTTGCCGCTAACTGATAGGCAAAATGATTTTCCTGGTTCATGCGGTCAAGATTTTTCTGAATCCGGTCAGAGAGCGCCTGCGCTTGTTCTTCCGTGTAATCCGGCGCAAATATAATAAATTCATCTCCGCCGAACCGGCAGCAGACTTCTTCTCCGGTACAGGATTCCAGAAGCACATGCGCCATGCAACAGATGGCATTGTCCCCGGCTTTGTGTCCGAATGTGTCATTGATATATTTCAGTCCGTCCATGTCCAGGAACATCAGCATGACAGCTTTCTGCTCCCGGATGCACTTCTGATAGAGATGCTGACTGCCGATCCGGAAGCCGTTGCGGTTGTTGATATTCGCAAGCGTGTCAATCGTATATAATTTGTTTAATTTCTGCGTGACACGATCCAGACAGATAATCTTCCGGACACTCTCCAGGGAATTGCTGATATTGGTGATAAAATGATGAAATAACTTGCTGTTCACCGGAAAATTACTGTCTTTGATGACACAGTAGCCCATACAGCGCTCGCCAAAATGAAGCGGCAAAAAATAATAGTCTCCCCGTCTGTGATCCGGATCAAACAAATCCGGGAGCATCTGGGATGCCGGAAAGTCCGGAACGTCAAAAAATCTTCCGTTCCTGTATGCCAGCGGCACAAGAATCCTTTCGCCGTAACCATGAATGACATATTGATCCGGTGACAGAATATGCAGCAGATAATTTTCTTCTGTCTCATCCGCCATGATGCCGTCTTTCCAGTTTTCACAAAGACATAAATAAAATTCTTTGCAGTTGATCTCTCTGACAAATGGCTGTAATGTTTTAATATATTTTTCAAAACTGTCACACTCTGCAAGTGCGGATGCCATCCGGCTGACAAGGGAAATATCGACAGAATATGCCTCTAAAATATGAAAATTCCGTTTTTTGAATTCATCCGTATCTACAGGGGGTGTCTGATTACACCCACAGCTCTGGGAGAAACAACAATGCGTGTCCATGATTTCATTGCGTTTCTGCGCAACACCATGAATGTGATTCATGATCTTCCGACAGGCAAGCTGTCCCAATTGTTCCAGTGGACGCTTGACGGATGTCAGCGACGGTGCATAATTCCGGGCATTGTAAGTATAATCAAATCCCGAAACAGCGACATCCTGAGGGACTCTCACACCATGCGCCGTCAGGGAATTCATAACACCGATTGCCATGCTGTCATTGGCACAGATAATCGCCTGTGGCTGTGCGGATTGTAAAAATTTCTGAACGGCTGAAACACCATCACGGGACACAAAATTGCCATGATAAATTCTTTGTTCTTCGACGGCAATGCCATGTTTCCGGAGTGTGTTTTCATAGGCAAGCAATCTTTGCTGACTGTCCGTATTATCCACAGGACCAGACACATAATTAATTCTGGTGTAGCCATGATGCAGAATAAAATGTTCCACAATATCCTGCATGGCTTTCTGATTGTCAATGCAGATGGTGTATAATTCCGGGTCTTCCTGGTCAATGCAGACAACAGGGACATCTGCCGTCCTGGCACGGACAAGGAGTTTTTCGCAGACATCTGCATCCTGGATTGTGTTGATCAACAGAATCACACCGTCGAATTGATGCAGATCTGCAAGAGAAAAAATATTATATTCGCCGACATCATGTCCGACATCGCCGCCGATATTGCCAAAAGCGACAAAATGTTCCAAAGTTACATCATTGGCAAAGGCATACTGCCGGATACCAGTGAGGATGCCGCTCTGATAATCTTCGTCAATCGTGGACACGATGACGGCAATGTGTGTACGTTCCCGTTCCATAGTGATTCACCACTGCCGGACAGAGCCGGTGATCCTTTCAAAAAAATCCAAAAAATGACAGTTCTCAAAGCGTCCTGCCGCATTCACTGCAAAACCGTGCATCCGGTACAGAAAGTTTATTTCCGCAATAGGGACAGAACGAAGAAACTGGTGCAGAATCCGGAACGGGATCAAAATCAGAATCTGTTTTTAATTCACTTGCAAATACCTGTGCAATGCTGTCTTCAGGCTGTTCCTCCGGAACGGATTCCGGTTTTGCATCTTGTGTCAGATCCTGTGCAGGATTTTGCTGATAAATTTTGTCATACTGCGCCGGCTGTGCCGTCAGATTCTGACCACAGTGCGGACAAAATGCAGAATCTCCCTGCAATTTACTGCCACAGTTCGGACAGATTCCGGATTCAGATGCAGTGTTGCTATTAATATTAATAGTGGACTGCCCCGGGACGGACATCAGTTCGGGTTCTCTGGCACGGACGCTCTCGATTTCCTGCTGAAGCCGTGCGATTGCCTGTTCTGACTTGATGATTGCCTCCACCATTGCTTGAAATTCTTCATCCGGATTGTCCCGGCAGAGATCATAATATTTCTGTCCGATGGCAACCAGATTCTGATGGATGTTATTCTGTTCTGTTTTGACCTGGCTTGTAAGCTTGTTGGTGTCATTCAGATTTTTCACTTTCTGCGAAACCGTACGGCTTGCATTGGTAAAACCTGCGCTGAGCTGATCGAAAAATTTTGATGGCATGATAAAATCCCTCCTGAAATGAAATAGATATTGTTATAACATGATTATAACATAATTTCAGAAAAATTGCAAGCACTATTTTTAAAAAAGCACAACAATTTTTAAAATGATTTATGAAAAAGTTCCAAAAATTATTTAAAATTACTGCTTTGCGCTACGGCAAGCCTGTCACAGCGTTCATTTTCCGGATGTCCGGCATGTCCCTTGACCCAGATGAAATTCACCTGGTGCTTCTCCAGTAACGGGAGCAGTTTCTGCCACAGATCGGCATTTAATGCCGGTTTTCCGTCAGATTTGACCCAGTTCCGGGACTTCCAGGCATACACCCATTTTTTTGTGACACTATCCACAATATATTTGCTGTCCGTTGTCAGATCCACACAACATGGCTCTTTTAATGCTGATAACGCTTCAATTACCGCCGTCAGCTCCATCCGGTTATTTGTTGTATGGGATTCTCCGCCGGACAATTCTTTTTCTGTTGTCCCATAACGCAAAACTGCCCCCCATCCGCCTGCGCCGGGATTGCCACTGCATGCGCCGTCTGTAAAAATTTCCACCTGTTTCATGAATTTTAAAATCACGCTCCTGATTATTTTATAATTTTATAATTTTTTCTGTAAATTCCCGTTCCGGCGATTGTGTTTTTTCTTGTGC
>CAMWJT010000005.1 GCA_947174625.1 uncultured Ruminococcus sp. | reverse complement strand
AATTATGGTTTACAATAAGAATCACAGTCAGGTATCTGATTGTGAAATATTTATTATAATTATATATTAATTATTATAGGAGGGGTTTTTAGATGTGGTCAAACAGCATGCTTAAGCAAAATGCCTGGCGGACACTCAAGCCGTATTACTGGACGGCATTCGGTGTTTGTATCGTGGCATCACTGCTCGGCGGCAACAGCGGCGGCAGCAGCAATTTCAGTTTCTCGACCAGTAGTATAACATCAGGCTCAGAAAACGGCTTAGAATATGAATCAAGCATGAGTTCTGCCGAGATGATGGGGATTTTTATTGGTTTCCTTGTGGCATTTGTATTCATTATGGCATTTGCAATGGCAATTTATGCGTTTCTGGGCAGTGTCGTCAGTGCCGGAAAATGCAAATTTTTCCGGATGGCAAGAACGGGTGACGTAAATTTCGGCTATTTATTTGACAATTTCCAGGGCGGGCGCTACATGAAGACCGTCAAAGTGATGTTCAATATGTATCTTAAAATATTCCTGTGGAGTCTGTTATTGCTGATTCCGGGGTATATCAAGACATATGAATATTTTCTTGTCTCCTATCTGGTCAGCGAGAATGCAGATCTTTCCAAAGAACGTGTGCAGGAAATCTCCCGGCAGACCATGAACGGCGAAAAATGGAAATTATTTGTTCTGCAATTGTCCTTTATTGGCTGGATGATCCTGGGAGCAATTCCATGCGGTATTGGTGTATTGTTTGTATTGCCTTATTATGAAGCTACCATGGCAGAATTTTACGCTTGCATGAGAGCCAAAATGTTAGCTATGGGCATCACAACAGAAGACGAATTATCCGGTTATTTCGGAATGCCCGGCAACTTCCAGAATTATGGCAATCCGAATCCGAATCAAAATTATAATCCTTATGATATGAACCAGAATTACAATTCGAATCAGAATCAGGGTTACAATCCTTACGACATGAACCAGAATTACAATTCGAATCAGAATCAGGGTTATAATCCCTATGACATGAACCAGAATTATAACCAGAATCCTGGCAGTCGTGTAGATCTGGACAAAAGTCATTATAATAACAACAATAATAATAATAATAATAACAATAACAACTATTATTAATCTCTGAATCCTGAAACAGAATCCGTCCTACCGTGTGAATTTTGAAAGCTTTCGCACGGCATGACGGATTTTTTTGTGATTTTTTTAATTTCAGATACCAGGTTCCGGGATTTCTTCCGGAATTGCCACCGGTTCTGCCGGGACATCCTCCGGGATTGCCGCCGGTTCTGCCGGGACATCCTCCTGGATTGCCGCCGGTTCTGCCGGAACATCTTCCGGAACTGCCGCCGGCTGTTCCGTCATGGATTCTGATCCGGATTCTGCGCTAGACTCCGCACCAGCTTCCGTTTGTGCCAGGATCTCCGTTGCAGGTATTGTCACAGATTCCGACGTTGTCGGAACGTTCGGCATTGTTTCCGCAGACCCTTGCTGTGTGAAACTGTCAAATACAACGACCAGACTATAACATGGCAGTGAAAACTCCACCGGAATCCCGGCACTCGTGAATGTCAATGTATAACTGCCCTCTTCGATAGCTCCCTCACAGATTAATTTTCCATCATCCGTTTTGCCGTCCAGATCCGGTGTCAGTGCCATATCGTCAATAACCTGCATCAGATCTTCCAGCTCCGTACGGATTGCCTGTGCTGACTGTGGAACGGAAAATTCTAATCCCTTGTAGGACGCTTTCACTTCATCATCCAGAAAATCCAACTGCACACCGGACAGCGTCTGCGGTTCATTGAATACCACACACCAGGCATCCATGCCGTAACGTGTCAACTGTGCCTTGCTTTCCGTGTCGGCATTGGTAATTGTGACTTCTGCCGTGAATGCGCCTGTCATGGGATTGGTAATCTTCCCCGGCATGGTCTGCACAACCGTACATCCCGTGCTCAATAGAACAGCATTCAGGCTGATGACTGCAAAAATACGGCGGATGCGTTTCACGCAATACACACAATTCATACGATTCATAGTATCACCTCAGAAATCTTGAAAATTAAAATTAATTAAAAATTACAAGTATTCTGTATTCCGTATTTTTGCAAGTGAATAAATTATAAAATATCCTGGAGGGAATCAATCATATCTTGTGGGAGCATGTACGGCATGGGCATTTTTTCAGCCGTCCGATCTCCTGCCACCGCATGAAGCTTCACACCCGCATAAGCCGCATTGATTAAATTTCTATGATAAATCTGTTTTTCATAATATTTTGCTATTTCATGATCTATCATTCCGGCTGGTTCAGGATTGCTTCTGATATTTATATCGAAAAAGCTCTGCATGCTCTGCGCCACCAGTGCTGTGACAATCCCGGCAAGGACGTCGCCACTCCCGGCTCTTGCCATGCCGGGATTCCCTGCATTGCAGACAAACATCTGCTCACCGTCTGTGATGATTGTTCCTGCGCCTTTTAAGATCACAATTGCGCCAGTGATCTCTGCCAGTTTCTTTGCAGATGCAATCCGGTCTTTCTGGACTTCTTCCGTAGAAATCCCCAGTAATTTTGCCGCCTCACCGGAATGCGGTGTCAGAATGGTTCGTCCCTCCGGTATATATTCTATGCAGGATGCTATCGCATTAAGACCATCTGCATCCAGAATTACTGGACATTTATTGCTTTCGCTTTCTGCAAGCAGAAATTTCAGCAATTCCCGTGTCTGCTCTGTCACACCCATACCACAGCCGATTAAGATTGCAGATTTGTTCTGCATGGCGGATTTTAATAAATCCTGGTTGCCTTTGGAATTCAGGAAAAAGCCGTCAGAATCCGTTTCCAATGGCAGACACATACACTCCGGCATCCGGACAGATAATGCAGATAATGCCTGTTCCGCAGATGCACAGGTCAGCAATCCCACACCGGAACGCATACAAGCCATAGATGCCAGGACACATGCCCCACGCATCCGGGAACTTCCGGCAATCACAAGTGCATGTCCGAATTTATTTTTATAGTCCGCAGGTTTTCTTTTTGGTAATGTATTTCTGACATATTTCATAGTTAAACACTTGGCAAAATTAATCCTATGAAATGCAGATTTCGGGATTTCAATATCTGCAACCCGGATTTTTCCGCAGTATTCCCGTAACGGATATTGACTCATACCGATTTTTTCCGCACCGAAAGTTACAGTCAGATCGGCTAAGCATGTACCAGTGCTAACCTGTCCAGTAAGTCCATCTCCGCCACTGGGAATATCACAGGCAACAATCGGAATTTTTTCAAAAAAAAGCCTATCCAAAATATTTCCAATTTTTTTCGGAAGTTCTCCGTGAAATCCTATGCCAAACAGACCATCTATGATGATTTCTGCTGTTTTAAAATTGCTTTCATTCTCTATCGTATAAACCTGATCTTCCATCAGTACAGGGATCTGACTTTTAAGCACTCTCTGATACGCATTCTGAGAAATCTCCGTTTTGGGTTCGCCGAGCGGCATAGCAATCTCGACTTGTTTTCCGGCTTGTTTCAGATAAAAAGCCGCTACCAGACAATCACCGCCATTGTTGCCAGTCCCGGCAAGAAATAAAAAATTATCTTTGTCCGGATATTCCTCCAGCAGAATTTCAGCCAGAGCTTTCCCGGCATTTTCCATCATCTGCGCATAAGAAATCCCGGCTTGATCGGTGAGTTGTTCCAAAGTCCGCATCTGTTCCGGTGTTACTAGATAATCATTCTCATACAAAATCAAATCACCTCTATTATATATTATAATTATTTTAATTTTAATTCCCTCGGCAGAAACGGTTCTAATGCCGCACGGAAGTCTGAATTCGGTGTAAAATACAGACAACAATCCCCATGCTCCGGATGATGAAACTCTGCATAATATTCTTCTTCGTCATCTGATTCCCGCATGAGAGAAGTCCCCACAGCCAAAAACATGGTCAGTTCTGCATTGTGATCTTCTTCCGGACAGACGCCGGCTTTTCCGTATGCCGTGAAACTTTTGACTTCCACACTGAGCATGGTCTTGCGTTTGGATTGCCCGGAAATCTTGTCAATATCCAGAATGCCATTTGTACAGGAATATTCATACTCTGTACTGCACATTTTAAGAAAATAAATTAATGCCCAGACTGCGCAGACAGGCAGAACAAGGGCGAGCGACAATCCCATAAATGCCACAATCACCGAGATTATGCTGACTGTGACGGCTAAGATAATCGCACATGCCCGTTTCATATCGTCCTGTGTTGTACTTTGTTTTTTGACAAGCTGTTCTGCAAATACGTCCATCATGATAAAAATCCTCCGCTAAAATTCATTATAATTTAAAATAATTTATTATATTTTAGCATAATTTGCAGAAAATAGCAAGCGGATTTTTTATTTTTCAGAAAATTTTCAGAATTTCCCCCGGTTCATGCCGGGTTGGCGCATCCGGTGACTCATCCGCATGACCCAATGCAATCAGAGCGGATACACTCTCATTTTCGGGCAATCCCAGGATTTCCGCAATTTTTTGTTCATCAAAAATGCCCATGATTAACGTCCCGAAACCGTTGGCATACGCAGACAGACAAAACGTCTGTGCGGCAATGCCTGCATCAAACGATTCCCAGTGTGTATTTTTAGAAGTCGTAAAACTGCCGTCCGGATTGTAACCAGAAATATTCTGGATACTGGTCAGCACAATCAATGCTGGTGCATTCTGGATATTATATTTATTTTTGGAAAAATTCAGCGTGCCTTGTTCTGCAATCTGATTTTTCAGCTCCGGATTGAGAATTGCATAATATCTTGCTGTCTGGGAATTTTTCCAGCTCGGTGCAAAGCGTGCTGTTTCCATAATTGTTTGGATCTCTTGCTGAGATACGGTTTGTTCCGTGTAATGCCGGATGCTCCGGCGCTCGGTAAGTCCTGTTAATAAATCCATAAAAAAATCCTCCTGAAATTTAAATTAATAAATTAATTAAATTAATTAAATTAATTAAACTAATAATTTTATTTTTTGATAGACAATGTGCATCTTGGTATTTGCCTTTACAATGCCGTCCCGGTGATAATGTCCACAGAACCAGTGTTCATATTGTATGTTACAAGCGATTTCGTCCAGAAAATCCGTTAAGATATTATCCGGATAGATGGTATTATCCTTGCCGAATAATTGGTGTTGAATACTGCTCGGCAAGCAATGTGTGATGACATAATTCACCTGCATACGATGTCCGAGCAGATTAGCTCTTGCTTCCTGGATTTCTTTTCTGGTAGGAAGTTCCTGCTGCCACCAACTAATGCCGGGAATCCGGAATTGTTTATCATGACTTTCTGCACCACCCATTGTAAAAAAGCTTTTTCCGTCAATTTCAAAAACCTGTCCACGCAGGAGCTGTATCACACTGGGAGAGATTCTGCGGATTTTTCCGCCGTTCCAGTTTTCAACGGGATATAACAGCTCCAACAGATCAAAATTTTCATGATTCCCATCCACAAAAAGCGTCGTGAAATTTCTGTCTTCGAGCCATTGCAACAGACGGATTTCTTCCAGAGAACTGTCCCAGATCAGACCAAAATCACCTGTAATAATCAGATAATCTTCTTTTGTCAGTGTATCAAACAATTCCTGATAAGTAAAAGAAAGACGTTCCAGATCCTGTCTGTCACGCAGACCGTGAATATCTCCTGTCACGAGAAACATGATGCTTTGAACCCCTCTCTAAAATAATGATATTTATTTTACCAATTTTCTTAAAATTCCCTCCCGGATTACAAAAATTCAAAATCCGAAAGGGAATCTGTTTTTTGATTACTGAATCTGATACATCCGGTTGCCGCCGTCACGCTTTGCCGCATGCAGTGCGGAGTCCATTCGCATCAGGAGCGTATTGACATCCAGGTTGTCACTCGGTAAGTAATGATAGAGACTTGCCGAAACAGGTGCTTGCAATACAAGACTGCCTGCCACCATGGTCGGCTGTCCGATTCCGATCCGGATCTGTTCCGCAAGCTGTTGTGCCTGTGTATCCGTGACATGCTCATAGAAAATCATGCAGAATTCATTGCCGGTAATATTGTACATTTCCGCATAATCGGAATATTCATCTTTCAGACGTTCCGCAATTGTAGCAAGATATTCATCACCGACTTCATAGCCGTACATGTCATTGATATTCCGGAAATTATCCACATCAAAAACAGCAATGTTGAACTGGGCATTATTAATCAACTGGGACAGATTCTCATCAAGCGCATACCGGTTCTTCATGCCGGTTAAAATATTTGTCATGGCAGAATCCAGTAATTTCTTTCTGGATTTTGTCAGACGTGCGCTCGCTTCATTGAGTTCTTTGGTCTGGTTCTGGACTTCGATCAATGTCTTGATCTGCCTGTCTGCAAAGAGAATCAATGTAATAATCAGAATCACGACCATAATAACCAGACTGCCTTGTGCAATGCCATGATTCATGGCAATTTTGACACGCTTCATTGCCGCTTCTCTGGATGTAATCTCCGTGACAGCACCAAGCATTTCATTGGCAACCATCCAGAGCGGATTGAGTTCCTGGACGTAGATCGCAACGGCTTCTTCGCTGTTCATCTCCAGCAGATTGCCTTTGATTTCATTGATCTTGTTTTCATAGACTTTCAGTGCATACACGACATGCCGGAATCTTCTGGTTGCATTTTCGGAAGAATCTCCTACAAGTTCAAAAAAAGTTGCTTCCTGCTCGCCGAGCGTAATCAGACCATTTTCAATCTGATGCAGCAATGCTTCTTTCTGTGGCTTGACATCCACCGAGGCAAGTATCAGAATATTCTGGTTGATTTTTGAAAATTCCTTGCGGATCTGTGCCACCTGATTGACGGATTCCAGATTTGCGTCATACTGGTCTCTGGTATTGACATAAACCAGATTTTCGACAATCATATTAAATGCAATAAACACAACATAAATAATTCCCATGAGCAGATACAATCTGCTGATTTTCCGGATGCCGGGATCTTTCCGGCGATTCCTGTCCATGGTATTTCTTTTGCCTCTGGCATTTCTTGCGCTTCTTCTAGCCATTTTTTCACTCCTCCCGTTTTATCTGCCTGTCGGATTGACAAGAAACTGAATATATTCTTCATCAATGTTATCCGCTGTCACAAGAATGGCGCCGGTGTCAATCGTCGGCTGTACTTCCTCACCCTGGACAACGCTCCTTGCTGTCCGGATGCCCATGTAACCCATATTGTACGGATTCTGCACAATGACAGCATCCAGGATGCCATTTTTGATATAATTGTAAGCCCCATCAAAATAGTCAAATCCCACAAGCTGTACTTCGTCTTTCTGGATTGTACCGGCATCGATTAATTCCTCAATTGCTTCACATGCGCCACGGGTGCCGGGCTGATTGGTGGTATAGATCAGATTCACATGCTGTTCTTTGATTAATTTCTTTGCCTGATCTTTGGAAATTTCCATATCGCCTTCGCCGTCTAAGTTCGCAAGAACTTTCACATTGGTTTGCGGCTCTGGTTTTTCCGGTGGCTTGGCAGGATTTTCTTCTCCGCCTTCACCTGGCGCAGCATCTCCCTGTGCATGATTTGGCTTGGAGCCTGCCCCTGCCGGCTTGTTGGCAGTTTCCTCCTGCGGCGGATTAATTTCTTCCATAAAACCGCCCATACGCATACTTGCAGTGGAAGTGTTGCCATGATAGATCAAACCAACTGTGCCGTCATTGTTGAGCAATTCTTTGACACGTCTGCCGGCAATTGCCGCAGCGGATGTGTTCTGTGTCCCGACATAACTTGCCCTGCCGTCATAATTAATATCCGAATCAATGGTAACAACCGGGATTCCGGCGCTGGTTGCCCTGGAGAGCGCTTCATTTTCGGCATCCGAGTCAATCGCAGCAAGCACAATGGCATCTACGTTTGCAGCAATTGCCTCATTGATGCAGGCAATCTGTTTTTCAATATCTTCCACATCCGGCGCAAGGCGCAGCGTTTTAATCATCATTTCCGATTCTGCATCATCGCATGCGCTCCAGACGGACTGCCAGTATTCGTCTGTCTCATTCTTGCAGATCACGGCAATGGTAATATCCTGCTGTTTTGCATTATTTTTTGCAGTACACCCCGTAGCCGAGAGCATCGACAGAAGAATCATACCAACAGCCGCACCTTTCATCAGACTTTTTATTTTCAAAAAAATCAACCTCCTTCAGACTTAACAAACAAATCATCCCTGAAACCCCGTGGCTTTCAGAAAAAAGTCAGATTCTTATTTATTATAACATATTTTTCTGGAAAATACAAGTGCCAAATAGCACGAAATTCCAGGTGTATTTCTGTCTATTTTTTCCTTGACTGTCCGGACATGCTGAAAATTTTAATTTTTTAATTTTTTTTGGTGCGAAGTGCCATATTTTTGCTTGCCTTTTTTGTAGGAAACATAAAAAATCAGAAAATCCTTCTGCAATCTATTGACAATCTGCTGAATTCATGTTATACTTTTTGTAAATGCGTATGGTCTTTTTGCTGTTATCCTGCCAAGCCGGTCACGGAAAAACAGAAAAGCCAAAAAGCCAACGTTAGTTTTTTTGTTTATTTTTTCAAGATCTTTTCAAGAAAGGAGAGGCTGCTCAGGAAATATGCTTGATAATATTTTCTAGCATGTTCCTGAAATATAAATTATAAAATTTAAAATTTATATTTTCAGCAGCAGGAATTTTATGGTCAATGTAGCAGGATTTGAAAACACGATCGCTGTCAGTCAGAAGCTGAAGGGTATGCTGCAACAGTTCGGCAATGAAATTTTAAGTAATCCCGATCAGTTCATTTCTTTGATGAATGACTATATCCCCGAATACGAAAAAGAACGCCGTTTGTTGAAAAATGTCACCAAGAGCGGTGTCCTGACCGCTATGCAGAGAGGTGACAATCAGAAAATAGCTGTCATGAAATCCAAAGAATACATGATGAACGAAATGTTTCTCTCTGAGGGCGCTGTTGAGTTTGTCATGGTATGCTTTACCTATCTGCTTGACTGGCCTTATGAGACAACGATGCCGGAACAGGGCGCAATGGCAGCCCCGGCACAGGCATTCCCGGCACAGCCGCAGTTTGTCAATGCCAACCCGTTCAGTCCTCCCCCTGCTGCCGGCGGTTTCGGCGTACAGCCCGTTGCACAGCCCATGCCGAACATGCAGACGGCAATGCCACAGCAAGCTGTGCCTGCGCCGCAGATGTCTGCTCCCGCTCCGCAGCCTGTGGTGGAAAATCCGATTCCCGAAATCGACGAAACACAGATTTTCCGGAATACAGATGCCGGAAAAATGCGCCTCAAAGGCACTGTCAAAATTCCTGGCGGTTACATGATGCTGGATAATTTCTGCTTTGACGGTTTCAAATTCATGAAAAACGTAGAACTGCCGTCCTCTATGGTCGTGATCGGTCAGTATGCGTTTTCAGAATGCAAACGGCTCAAGAACATTGCCATCCCTCAGAGTGTCAGATCCATCGGACAAGGCGCATTCAGCGAGTGTGTCAAACTCAACAAGATCAACATCCCTGCCGGTGTCACGGAAATTGCAGATATGACATTCCAGTTCTGCTATGATCTTGAAATTGTGGATCTGCCGAATACCATCATCAGCATCGGAAGCGGTGCATTCGAGGGATGCGACAATCTCAGAAAACTGATGATCCCCGACAGCGTCAAGCAGATTGAAGAAGACGCTTTCGCCCAGTGCAAAGGACTGGTTATCAAATGCTATGACAAATCTTATGTCCAGAGATACTGCATGGAAATGGGCATTAAAACAGAGATCATCAACAGAAATGGAAGATTTTAATAGTTTCCAATAAATCACTAGAAAGGGATGAATTCAAATGATTGAACTGCAAATCGGGCAGTACGTCGAAATGGAATATGGCGGTGCTGCCAAGGTCAAGAAAGTTCTTGGTCAGGGCGGTCAGGGCATTGTTTACCTGGTAGAATTCAATAATATGGATTATGCACTCAAATGGTATGATGTTGACAAGATGCGCAATCCGAAAGCATTCCGGCAGAATATTGCCAACAATATCAATGACGGCGCACCAAGCAGCAAGTTCCTCTGGCCGAAATATCTCACAAAACCAATGGAATCCGGCGGCTTCGGGTATCTGATGAATCTCAGACCCCAGGGCTATGATTCGTTCGTAGATATTCTGAATACTTACAAACTGGACATTGATCCGCTCACCGGAAAAGCCATAAAAACTTCCGTCCAGTTCAAGAGCCTGTATGCGATGATCACAGCCGTCATCAATATTGTCAATGCGTTCCGTCAGCTCCACAGAGCCGGCAAGAGCTACCAGGATCTGAATGACGGCGGTTTCTTTATTAATATCAAGACCGGTGATATTCTCGTCTGCGACTGCGATAACATCGCACCGGACGGAAGCAACTTCGGGATCGGCGGCAAACCCGGCTACATGGCACCCGAAGTTGTCAAAGGTCTCAAAAAACCGGACGTTCAGACGGATAAATATTCTCTTGCTGTTGTCCTGTTCAAATTATTATTCAGAGGCGACCCGATGGAAGGCGAAAAAGTTGTAAAAGATATTTGTCTGACGGAAAGTTCTGAACTCAAACACTACGGACAGAATGCCGTATTTGTCTATGATCCGAACGATACTTCCAACCGTCCGGTCAGAGGCATTCATGATAACGTGATCAAATTCTGGAAGATCTACCCGACTTATGTCCGGGATGCCTTTATTCACTCATTCACAGCCGGCATTTCAGAACCCAACAAGCGTATTATTGAAAACGAATGGCAGAAAATGTTTATCCGGCTGCGTTCTGAAATTATCGCCTGCACCTGCGGCAGAACCAATTTCACAACCATGTTCCGCAAAGCAGAAGATAATCCCAATTTCTTCATGTGCCCCAGATGCGGCAATTATATTGCAAGTCTGAAATTCAACACAAGAGATTACAGAGTTCCGCTCTATCTCGGCTATAAATTCTATGCCTGCGAGACAGAAAAAAACTCTGATGATTTTGAGACAGTCACCGGCGAAATCGTGGAAAACAAACTCAGAGCCGGTATGCTTGGAATCAAGAACAGCTCCGGCAAGTCCTGGCGTGTCAAGATGCCTGACGGTAATTTTTACATCACTCCTTCCGGCAAGGGCTTCCCGTTGTGGGAAAAACTGGAAATTAACTTCGGTGATGGTGTAACTGCCAAAATTGATGATTAATTTCCGCAAAAAATTTCAGTAAAGGAGCATTTATCATAATTATGAACGAAGAAATGGAAAACGACCTCAGTTTCGATGATGATCTCGGCGGCGGTTTCGGCAATGGTCTGGATGATTTTGATGATTTTCTGGATTTTGATGACGATGATCCGCTCAATGCCACAGGTGTCTCCAGAAAAAGCCTGGTCATCTTTTTCCTGATTGATACATCAGGCAGTATGAAAGGCACAAAAATGGGCGAACTCAATGCCGTTATGGAAGAACTGATCCCCGAAATCCGCCGTGTCGGTGAGGCAGACACGGACGTGAAAATTGCCGTTCTCACGTTCTCCACGAATGTGATGTGGATGTACTCAGAACCAATCTCGATTGAAGATTTTGAATGGACGAGACTCCGTGCAGACGGTGTCACCAGTATGGGCGCTGCCTTTAAAGAACTCAATATCCGGATGTCCCGCAACAGCTTTTTAAATTCTCCTTCCCTGTCCTTTGCGCCGGTTATGTTTCTCATGACAGACGGCTATCCGTCGGACAATTACAAAGAAGGTCTGGCTGCCTTACAGCAGAACACCTGGTACAAATACGGTCTGAAAACAGCACTTGGCATCGGAAAAGAAGCCGATGATGACATGCTTGCCGAATTCACCGGCACAAAAGATACTGTCGTGCATGCCTATTCCGGCGGTCAGCTGGCACATCTGATTAAAGTCATCGCTGTGACTTCTTCCCAGATCGGCAGTAAGAGCATGACACTCTCCGATGATTCCGGTCATGAACTGGGCATGGAAGATGTATTTGAAACCAAGCAGAAAATGCTGGGTCAGCAGATTCAGGAAATTATCAAATCCGAGGGCTACGGCGACAACGTTCCCTTTGATGCAGGCTGGTAATTTTTAGGAACGGAAAGGAGGAACGTGCTATGTATGAAGGATTTTGCCATTCCGTAATCGGTGCAAGCCATGTCGCAAAAGGTACAGTTTGTCAGGACTTTTCAAATTTCCAGTCTACTGAATTCTATTCGATTGCTGTTGTTGCAGACGGACACGGAAGCAAGAAGCATTTCCGGAGCGACGTCGGTTCCCGGCTCGCCGTCCGGGCAACACTGCGTACAGTGCGTAATTTTTACAGGGATCCTGAGGAATTTGAAGAGAGTTTCCAGGAGAACCCAAAAGATATTATTACCAAGATTGAAAAACAGATCATTTCCCGTTGGAATCGTGAAGTTTCCAAACATTACCGGAAAAATCCGGTCACGGACGAGGAAAAAGCCCCGTTCACCAAAGATCAGTATGAATCCATCAAGATGGAATCCATGTACGGCACAACGCTCATTGCCGTTGTCATGGGCAGAGATTATGTATTCGGCATGCAGATCGGTGACGGCAGTCTTGTCACGATTGATGAAGACGGTGAAGCAGAAATGCCGATTGCAGATGATGAGTCCGCACCTGCCAATCTCACGGCATCCATGTGTAATTCTAATGCAATTGACATGTTCAGCAGTTTCTATCTGATGGACAATCCGATGGCAGTCTTTGTCTCGACAGACGGCTTGTTCACGTCATTCCGGAGCGAAGATGATTTCCTGGATTATCATACGATTATTGCCAGTCATCTGGAGCAGATGCCGGATTTTGACAAAGTCGTTGTGAGAAATCTCACGAAAAGAACCAACTTCGGCACACAGGACGATATTTCCCTGTCCTGTCTTTATAATAAAGAAATCGTTGCCGAAGGCGCAGAAGCATTAAAGCGTCAGGTAGAGAAAAACAAAGCCCGTGCAGAAATGCGCAAGGCGGAACATCAGGCAAAACTGGCAAAACAGCGTCTGAAAAATCAGCTCCGCAGAAATCCGAATCTGGCAGTCGAAGAATAAGCTGACAAATCCGGATGAAGGCTCTGCCATGACATGATTATGAAAAAATTGACAAAAAATTTGTTCAGGTTCAGGCTTTCTGTCACTGAAAGCCTGCCTGTACTGTTCTATACCAGAAAATAGGAAAGGCAGGTAATTTCAATGGAATCTAAAGATTTTTATCATCAGGCGATTCAATTCATGAATGATATTAAAAATATTGAGCCGCAGTTGGTTTCTGGAAGTGACTCTGAATTCTGTCTGCTCAAAACAGACAAACAAATGATCTATGCAGGTGTCACCAGTGTCAGAATCCGGAATGGACAGATTATGCGTGCTTGTCCGGAATTCAATGCCGTCATGACAATGATTGCATCTGGTGAGACAACCGTCGAAGAATTAATTACAGTTTCGTTCCGCAGTAAAGAAGTCAGTCAGCCGTGTCCGGAATGTCTGAAACTGCTTTGTGATACCGATCCGGAAAACAAAGATACAGAAATTTATGTCGCACCGAATCAGCATGTGAAGGCATCGGAACTGCTTTCGCCCGGCGCTGCAAATGCTCAGAAAACGCAGCCGGAAAATTCCCAGAAACCTGAAATTTCTGAAAAATCCGGAAATCCTGCAAAACAGTCCCTAACGGGATTTGCGGCTGTTTCAGAAAATGTGCCGCCGCCTGCCGCTATGAGCCAGGCACCCAAGAATCCGCTTCCATCTGCCAATGATTTCGCCGGTTTTGCAACTGATGGCGAAATGGGAGACTTCGGCTTTGAAGCTGCCGAAACACCGGAAGAACCCGAAGAACAGACTGAAAACGAATTTGAAGAAAAAGTAGCGGCAAATCAGGACAATCCATTCTATGCACCACCTGCACCGCAGAATCCTGCCCCCAACATCATGCAGCCGGGCGGTTATCCACAATCACAACCACAACAACCAATGCAACAATCTTATTATCAACAGCAGATAGCACAGCCTTATCCGCAACAGGCAGGTGCGCCGAATTCTTATTATTATAATCAGCCCTACGCACAGCCGCAGCCTTATCCACAACCCTACGGACAGCAGACAAGCGCACCGGCATCTTATTATTATCAACAGCCGCCACAACAACAAAGCATGTATTTCAATCAGCCGCCGCAACAGCAAAGTGTCTATTTTAATCAACCTGCAAATCATAGTCAGACAGTTTCTAATTATTACGGACAGGCACAGCCGCAGTCAAGTTATTATGCCTCCCAGATGGCACCAACGGCAAGAAAAACAGAAAAATCCGCATTCAAGAACCGTCTGGCGAATTTCATAGATGATGATACCGACGCAGTCGGAGCGGATTCCGGTGAAAACGGGACAATTTCCAGAGAAGAAACGCTTCGTCTGGCGAAAGAACGCAAAAAGCAAGCCAAACAGGATGCCCGGAAAAATAAGCGAGGCTTTTAAAAAAAAATTCTCACATCGGAATGTTTCGCCGATGTGAGATAATTTTTTGATAATTTTTTGATAAAAAAACCCTGCCGGAGCAGGGTTTTTGTTCTCAAAAATCAGGATTTCTCAGGATTCTAAAGAATCAAGATTGTCAATCAGATGTACCAGATAACGCAGAACGTTCATGGAGTCAGCCAGTTCAATCTTGCCGCTTCCGTCAATGTCTGCATTGAGCAGACCTTGCGCCGTTACTTTATCTACACCGACATAAACTCTGTTCATCAGGACAACGTCGCTGATGTCAACATTACCGTCTTCGTTTGCATCACCTTTCTTGGTATTGCCTGCCGGTGTGGGATCGGATTCACTCGGTGTTGGCGGAACTTCACTGCTTGCCGGCGGAACTTCCTCACTTGGTGTTGTCGGAACGGGCGGTTCTACCGGATCTTGACTGCCTTCACCGATGCCGGGCGTTGCTGTCTGGCTCAGACCAGATGCCATGTGATAACCAAGCGTTGCATATGTGCCGTTGGATGCTGTTTCTGCAAAGCCTGCCGGTTTCGGAGATCCGTCCGCATTTCTCCACTCTGTATGGAAGTCTGCACCCATTGCCGGGACAGTCAGATTCATGAAATCACCGTCAGCCGGTGTCACAACATCACCTGTCTTGTCACCGTTTGCAACTTTGGTTGTACTGGAAATGAAGTAATATTTTTTGCTGTTGTAATACAGAGAATTTGTCATCTCACCAACAAACTTATCACTGGAGAGCTTGATACCTGCCGCATCTGTCTTGGAAACCTTGTCAGTATTAGTATATCCCATCAGATTATCAAATTTTGTCGTTGTATCTGTGCAACGATATACGGAGAAGTTCGGCTTGCCGTTTCCGCCGATGCCGTTGTTATATGCTGTGCAGTCTTTCAGACTTCCCAACAACGGGTTATTATTATCCGTAAATCCGCAGTTGAGATTTTCAAATGCCAGACAGTTTTCTACGACATGTGCCGTGCCGACACCGCCGCCGCCGAGCTTGAAGCCATTGCCGTCGCAGTCGCCATAACCTCTGCCGTCCTCTGTGAAGCCGTTACGGAATGCAATGCAGTTCTTGATCGTAACAACACCGATCGGTCCTGTTTCGGTCTTTGCATAGAGATCCCAGCCGTCGTCAGAGTTGTTATAAGACATACAGCCGTCAAAGACGTTGCCTTCACCGCAAGTCAATTTTGCAGCAAATCCGTCTGCATTCTCCATCGTCGCATCATCACAGTTATTTTTTGCTGTGCAGTTCTTGATCAGGTTGTTGGTAGGCCAGTCTGCAATCGTTGCCGCATCCGTTCTGTAACGGGAAATCTGCAAGCCAGTATCCTGGTTGGATGTGAACTGCATCATTTCAATAATATTATTGTTACCGGACAGGAGCATGCCGTTATCGCCGGCTTTTGTGATCTCAAAACCGTAGAAATACCAGTAAGAACCATCCAGGACAATACCTCTGTTTGCACCGTCCACTTTCATTGCAGAGAAATCAAATACAACTTTGGCATTGTTATAAGCCGTGATTGTCTTGTAAGCATCTTTCGTACCGGAATTATTCTGATCAATCAGAATTGTGGAATCAAATTTGTAAGTACCCTCCAGGAGATAGATCACACCGCCTGCGGGAACATTCTGGATCGCATCCAGAACACCTGCCGGATCAGATGCTGTCTTACCGGAACCCTTGCCGTCCGGAGCTGCATAGATCACGGAAGAATAAGACGGCTTCACAGACGGATTGGACTCTGTAGGAGTCGGATCTGTGGGCTTGGGTGCCTCTGTCTGATCTGTTACTTCCGGCTTGGACTCTGTCGGCTGCGGTGCAGTCGGCTGTGGTGTTGTTGGCTCTGTTGCGGACGGATCTGTAGAATCTGTGAATCCATTGCCGATTGCAACGATTCTGTCATCATACTTCACAAGCATGTCTTTCAGTGCCTGGTTGACTGCATAGCTTTCATCATCTACGGCATTGTCAAACTGCCAGTGAATGTCACCTTGCTGGACACGTCCTGCATTTGCCATGACAATAGCAGGAACATCCTCGGCTTTATCCGGTGTGTAGCTGTACATGTCACTTGCTGTATCGAAGTTATTATAACTTGTACCGCCCTGCTTGCATTTTACAGAATCCGGGACTTTTTCATCTCTGGAAGATGCTTCATAAGCGTCAAATTCTACGTTATCATCCTGATATTTCACATAGCCCTTTCCGCCGTCGACGTAGTTGCCATAAGATTTAATCATACCACCGTCTTCGCCGGAGAATGTACCCTCACCGGTAGCAATATCAGAACCTTGCATGGAAATCAGCATAGGATATTTGCAGCTTCTGAAATAGTTATTTTCTACAAACAGGGATCCACCCATTGTCACACCTGCACCATACTTGGCATTGCCGTCAAAATAGTTATTATACGAGTGTACCGTGCAAGTTCTGATTCTCGGATGACGGGAGTCAGAATGATCGTACCAGTTATGATGATAAGTAACACAATTGTCCGTTGTCTCGCTCTTCATGCCCTGGAGGTTGCACTTACCACTATCCACAAAATGATTGTAGGAATGCGTCACATAAGTGGATTTTTTGGTATCCAGTGCGCCGTCGCCCTTTACCTGGTCTGCGTCAGAACCTGCATCACCATAATAGAAATCGCAATTATGAACCCAAACGTGATCGTTGCCCTGCTGGAGTCCGCAGTTATCACCCTCTTCGCTGTTGCAGTTCATGAATGCCAGATTTCTGATTTCCACATTGGAAACATTTTTCATGACAATTCCGAAGCCATTAATTGTTGTTTCCTTACCGCTACCCTCAATTTTAAGACCACCTGTTGCTGTATCAACATATACCTGGCCTGTCA
>CAMWJT010000004.1 GCA_947174625.1 uncultured Ruminococcus sp. | reverse complement strand
TCATTATAGTTATCATCTTCATTATATTCACAAAGTGTATACTTTACATATCGTAGTACCACAAGCTTCTGGCAAATTTCAGGACTTTCAAAGTTAAAATAGTTATGTACTATAGAGTTTCCATTTGCAACCCTTGCTGGATCTGAGTCTGTTCCGATTAAACGTCCATAGCTCATGTTTATATTTGTATTGCCTTCTTTGAACCTAGGATTTAACATATCAGCTAATCTTTCTGCTATGGCTTTAGAAGTTTTGTTATCAGAATCAACTACAGCAATATGCAATAATTGTACGAAATTTATAAACTGAAATTGTTTATTTTGCATAATTTTCATCCTTCTTTCAAAATGGTTAACCCATGGTTAAGAAAGCTATGATATAATAATATTAATAGAAGGGAGGGATACGATATGTCAGAACCAGATTACAAAACGATTTTTTACCGTTCTCAAACAAAATTTTGCGATGCAATTAATCAGCTCCGCGACGTGGTGCTGAAAATGTCAGCGGATATGAGATGTCTTGAAGAAATGGTAATTTCTGGAGAACCAGAAGAAAATGAAAAAGGTGATCAAATCAGTGACTAAATTTTAGAAAGGAGCTTACAAGCTATGAGAATACCCCCTTTTCCAAATCCAGACTGGTGGGAGCGTAGCGGATTGTTGGAGTTTTTCGGCTACAATAATGGAGATGGTACAACATCTTGGTATACGCCTGATGGAGTGTATGACAGCGACAGTCCTATGCCCTCTGAAAATAAAGATGCCTGGAAAATCTGGAGCGGTAATTTAAAGAAGCTCTCTTAAAGATAGAAATATCGGGAAACAGAGAAAATAAAAAATTTATTTAAAGGAGGATATAATACTATGGATAATGTTTTCGCAGTATTCGATGGAAGTACTGCACTTGAGGTATTCGATCCGAAAGAGTTCAATTTGTGGAATGTGGAAAATGAAGATACTTATTATTCAATTCGGGAACAAGCAATTCAAGAGTTACAAAAAAGCGGAAAAGGCGATCTAAACAAAACCATGGAGCAGATCTTTGCTCGTGACTACGCCGATGACTACGCCCGTCAAAGTGCCGATCTGTACGCCTATTATTTAAATCGGGAACGAGCAATTCAAGAGTGGAAAGAAAGAGGGCAAGATGATCCAAATGAAACAGAGATCGATGAGCGTGCCATTTTTTATGGTTCTCATCATGTTCAGCAAATGAAAAAACGCAGAACCTTAAGAGAATATGAGGAAGATTATCAAAATGAGGAAATATAACTAACAACTAAAAATCAAGTAAAAGTCCGGCATATACTTGTAAGAGTGTATGCTGGATTTATTTCTTATTTATCAGAATAATGTCCCTTACAGCTGACAATATAAATTCTGCCTGCTTCCATGTGATAGACAAGCCTGTTCTTCTCATCAATTCTGCGGCTGAACTCTCCATGAAGATTATCTTTCAGTGCTTCCGGCTGACCAATACCCTCCAGACAGCCATTCCGTTCAATATCTTTAATCAGCTGATTGATTCGTTTTATCGTTTTCTTATCCTGCGTCTGCCAGTAAAGATAGTCCTCCCATGCATCTTCTGACCAGATTTTATCACTCATCATCTACCTCAATTAATTCATGTGCAGTGCCTTTCCCCTCACGGAGTTCCCGGATTGATTTCATCAGATGTTCCTGATTGGATATACTGTAAAACGGGTCAGCTGATTGTGTGATTTCAAACGGAATTCTGCGTTCACGAAGAACTGCTTTCACAAAAATGCTGATTGCCGCTGAAGTACTCAATCCCACATCATCACAGAAACGGTCGAATGCCACTTTGTCATTTTCATCAATTCTTGCTGAAATCGTTGTCTGTGCCATAGTATACGCCTCCTTGTTTATCTTTGCATATATTATAGCACAATTTAATGCAAATTGCAAGTGATTTTATGAAATTTTTTTTAAAATCCGGCATTTGTTTCACTTTTTATAGTTAATCATATTCTTCTAAAAGAAAATCTATGATATTGATAATTTTAATGTCCTCTTCATCCATCGGCAGTTCATCCATTGTGATAATAAATTTCTGATAATTGTCATTTACCCGTTTCAACGGCGTTATTTCTTTGTTGAACGTATTCGGGTCAAGTAAACTGGCAAAACCTGATAATACGTCCTGTTGCTGTTCTTTTCTGCAATGAAATCAATTTCCAGCTCGCCGACCTTGCCACGCTGAACGCATAAGCAGATTAATTCCAGATAGATGATATTCTCCAGAATATGCCCAATATCCCGATGATGGTCGCCAAGAAGCAGGCGACACAATCCCACATCCACAATATAATATTTCTCCAGCGATTTCAGGTGCCACTTTCCCCGCACATCATAACGCCCAGCCTTGTATAATCAGAAAGACTGAATATATAACTATTGTAGCTCTTCTGCGAGAATCTTCCTGAGCAGACAAAGGTCAAATATGTTAATTACTCCGTCCTCGCAAAGGTCAACATTTTCCCAGTTTGTCAATTCTCCTGAACCATGAAGCCAGTTCCGAAGCATGATAGCATCAGCAACAGTTACTTCACCATCATTGTTGACATCGCCTTTAATCAGAGAAATAACCTTAACCTTGATCTTAACTACATCGCTACTGCTGTTACTTACGGAAATAATTGTTTCACCGTTTCCGACTGCTGTAATTATACCATTTTTAGATACAATTACAACATCTGTATTATCGGATTTGTATTTCAGGTCAGTTTGATTTGCTTTTATAGCATATTGCTCTTTAATTGACATATTTATTTCAACTGCATCAACAGAAAGCTTGGGCACTGTTGTAGTAGCTGTAGTTGTTGCAACTTTCGTTGTCGTTGTCATTTTAGGCGTTGTGGTTGTAACAGGATTTTCCTTCCACTGAGCATACAAAGTAATCGTTCCGCACTTTGATGTTATTTCGGGATAAAGTGTATTAGCAGATATTGTGTTATCATTTTGTCCATATACAGTTTCTCCGCTCTTTGCAGTACTCCAGCCGAGAAAAGTATAGCCTGTTCTCGAAAGTTTAAATGTAGACGCATTATACAATCCGTTTTCATGCTTGAAATTTTCAGGCCATACAGGTGCAACAATTGCATTGCTTGAGGTTTTATAAATGTCACCACTAGTTGCTGTGTAATACTCACTATCACTTGCAAGAGTGCCGCCATTAGCATTATAGTGTATGGTCACAGTATTAAGAGTTTTCGCCCCTACTGTTTCGGGTTTGGCTGATGTTCCGGCACTGTTCACCGCATACACTCTGAAGTAATATTGTGTACCTGGTGCAAGTCCTGCTTTGGTATAACTCGTTCCTGAATAATTGCTTTCAATTTGAGCATATTCATCACCGGATTTCCTGAAATCAATCCTATATCCTGTTGCTCCCGATACTGCATTCCACGTGATTGTTGCTGATTTCTCTGTTACGGAAGTTAATGTTGTTATTGGAACATCGGGAACATCATCAATTTCAAGCATTATGTATACTCCCTCCGATTCAGCTTGTAATCCATATTCCTCATTTAAGGCGATAACCTGTATCCACATTTCAAGTTCACCATTTTCTTCGATAAACTCCCTTGAGTAAGTGAATATATAATTTGTTGAATTGCCTACCTCAATTGTTTGTTCTCCAGATATCGTGGTAAACCCAACTTTCAGCAAGTAGTTTGTGGCGTTTTTTAAAGAATACCATGAAATATCAACTACACCCTTTTCAAGCGATGTCGGCTTTTTAACAGATATTGTACTTAACTGTGGCATTCCAAGTTCAATCGGTTTTCTCAAAAGCTCAACAAGTTTATTAATGGTTTTCTCTCCGGCATAGCCATCAGCGGTCAAGCCGTATTGACTTTGAAATTTTTTTATAGCAGCCGTAGTTTTCGGTCCTATTTCACAGTCAACGTCAAGCTCTGCGTTGATGGCTCTGTTAAGTGCTGTTTGCAGCCAGCCGACTTCATTGCCTTTTTTAATTCCTGTGACCGAGCCGACTGTACCGTCACCAAGCCAATGTGTACTGCTGCATTGTGGGCGTGGATATGGAATATTCAGCTCTGTGTCATTTCCGATTGGGGAAGTATCTGAAAAGAATAACTCTGCCTCTTTCTTTCTCCTGTTTCGTAAGCCTGTTTCATACATAGTCCCTTTCATAACACACCATGAATAATATTGATTTCTCGCATCATCTGCTGAAAGTTTTCCCATCAGATATTTAACTAACGGCATGGTCTGATATGAACAATCACTACATCCATTCTCACGAATATTTCCATGATTATATGTCGCACTAAGCAATGCATCAAACTGATTTTGAGTCATTGAAAGTACGCTGCAATTAGATTTCAATGTAGACACATATCCAGCTATTTTACTCTGCATCTGGTCACGTGCCTGATTTTCAGTTATAGTATGTCCACCACTTTCACCGGGATAATTTCCGTTTCTTGAATGAGAATAAGGGCATTTCGTTCCATATCCAATTGACCATTGCAGATTATCCCAATAGCACTCAGAGGAATATTTTTCTATTTCTCTCAAAAAGGCAAAAGTACTGTCAGTAGGACTAAGATTGCTTACATTTGTGTTTGCCGAAACGTTTGTAGAAGTTAAAATGTTTAAATTACTGGCAAAAAAAGCCATTGATACTATAAGACTTACTACAATGTTTACTATACCAGTCTTTTTCATAGAAGGTGCTCCTTTCAAGTGATATTATATTATCAGTCTCCTCGTTTCCGAGGAGACTGAAATCGTTTTACTCAGCGTTTTCAATAAGAAGTCTTTTCAATAAACAAAAGTCAAATACATCAATTCTGCTGTCCTTGCAAAGGTCAACATTTTCCCAGTTTATCAATTCTCCTGAACCATGAAGCCAGTTCCGAAGCATAATGGCATCATTCACATCTACAACTCCATTATTATCGGCATCGCCTTTAAGCATGGTGTCAAGCTGCCAAGGAAATACAGGAAAGCCATTGTTAAGTTCGGGATTTGTATTATCAGTATACTCTTCGCCTAAATCCTCGGCTATCTTCTTAAGAAACGAATCAGGAAGAAGCATTGTGTCATCATATGTAGCGGCTTCATTTCTTTCACCGTAGTTGCTGCTCTTTGAGGCATAACAATTTTTTATTGTGATAGTGTTGTTTTTTTCTTCATAATAAGTACAGTTTCCAACAATAGCTCCGGACTTTACTCCAGATACATTACTATTAACATGATAGCAGTTTTCAACTACAGTAGCTGCATTATTATCAGCCCATTTGTTAAAAGCGACATTACCAACAATTCCTGCTGTCTCGTTTCCGCCTGTAATCTCTCCGTTATGATAGCAATTGCTAATAGTAGCTCCGCCGTTAGTATAGCCCGAAATACCGCCTACAGAACCCTTTGCAGCAGTACCATTGACATTTCCGATAAATGCGCAGTTTGTAATCTTAGCACCATAATGCAGCCCACCGGTTATACCACCACCATCACAGTTAGAATTAATATTTCCGAAAACCACAAGATTTATAACCTCTGCATTTTCACCTCTGACACATCCAAAAAGACCAGTGGCAGTATATTTACCAGAATTCAAATTATAAATTGTATGCTGATTTCCGTCGTATACTCCAAAGAACATCCTTGTATTGCAGTTATATTCTCCGGTTCCATTATCGCCGTCATATCCAAGACCTATAGGAGTCCAGGAAATATTTTCAAGGTCAATATCAGTCGTCTGCTTATAGTAAGCATGACCAAAAATCTGATTAAGTTCAGTATTATTGACTGTTTCGCTTACGGCTCTGAGTTCGTCAGCATTGGAGATAATAAACGGAGATTCCGCTGTTCCCTCGCCCTCAAATGGTGCAGTGTACATATATCCGCAGTCTGAGCAGACATATGTCATATAACCGCTGATCATTTTTGAAGTGAAATTATGCCCGGTTATATTTGTTTCTTTATCCTTGTAGTTGTCATTACAAAGTGAGCAGGTATGGAGCGTGTAGCCCTTTTCTGTGCAAGTCGGAGCGACTACCTTGTCAACATATTTGTGTCCTGTTTTTGTAATAACTCTTGTTTCGGTATTTCCGCATCTGCTGCACTTGCGTGTATCTTTTCCATCGACTGTGCAGCTTGTCTTGACGGAATTAGTCCAATTGCCGTAGGAGTGACTGAGAGCAGGTATTGATTCTCCTTCACCGTAGCCACACTTACTGCAATCACGTTGCCTTGTTCCCGTTTTGGTACAGGTTGGATTCGATGTAATTTCCCAACTACTGAGCGAATGTCCTATTTTAGCAATTGTCTTTGATTCGGAATAACCACAATCAGTACATTTTCTTGTCTGTTTTCCGTCTGCCGTGCAGGTCGCATTCTGAACTGTAGACCATGAACCGAAAGTATGACTGCATTTATATGGAATAAGATTAAATCTCTGTGCTTTTGTGCCATTATCTTCCCATACATTTAGATTAGAATTGTTTTCAACATTTCCTCCATATACATCAAGACAAAAGCCACTGCATTTAGCCTGCAATTTATAACCGTCAGAAGTTTTTGTTATTGACCATTGCTGTGCAGTAGAATTGCTGCTTTTCCACATCTGAACATTTGCGCCTCTTTCTTTAGATGCTCCATTAACATCAATGCTCATGTTGGTTGTACGCTGAGTTATTTGATAGAACCCATTATTAAGATATTTAAAAGTGAAAACATCATATTTTCCAAATATATCTGAATTCCATATATGCATTTTCAGATTTGTTCCGTTTGTTGTATCATAATTATCCCCTTTAATATCAACAAGATAACGTTTGCTGAGTGCAGATTCTATCCAATAATCACCATCAGCAATTGTTTGTCCTGCACCTTTGGACATTTCGTTACCTGTTGGCACAATTGATGGTTTTAAAAGCTCAACAAGTTTATTTATCGTATTTGTGCCAGCCTGTCCATCCGCAGTAAGCCCGTATTTCTTCTGGAATGCAATGGTTGCATTTTTTGAGTTTGTTCCCCATACACCATCGACAGCAAGACCAGCGTTGTTAGCTAAATTTAGTGCATACTGAACCCAACGCACATCGTCTCCGCTTGTAACGCTGCCTTCACCAATCCAGCAAGTACTGCTTACCTGCGGACGTGGATATGGTATACCTAATTCGTCATCATTTGCAGGTGGATTTACTGGAACATTGTCATAATTCGGTCTTTCAAAGCCAATAACATCCATAAATGAACCACTCTTTTTTAAACTTTGATTTTTATGACGATATACACAGTATGTACCAGTTGCTGAATATCCAGTATTTCCTCCGATTGATGTAATTGTATTACTTAACTTATTGTAATCTATTACAATTTCAACATGACCTGAACTTCCGTTTACTTCTACACCATCATAATATACAATATCTCCTTTTTTAGGCTCAAATGAACCGTTATTTGGATAATATGGTCCACCGAAATTTCCTGTTGTTTTTGATGAGCCTAAATCACCTGCCCATTGATTAGGTACAATTATATTGGTTGAAATACCCGCTAACTTTGCACAATCAGTGATAAAGAGAGCACACCAATCAACAGTATAGTGTAATTGACTTTGAGTTTTTCCTTCCTGCTGAATGGCAACCCTAACAATATCTTCTGCTTCATCTCCTGTAAGTGTATAGGATTTGTTAAAGTAATCCGTTTTAGTTTGCTCAGCAGTATGAGTTGCTGCTTGAACATTATTTATTGGTACATACCCCAAAAATCCGATAACCATTGCAACTGCAGTCAAAAAGCTGATAAATCGTTTGTTTTTCATATAATTTTCCTCCTTAAAAGATGTATTTTCATAACTGAATCAAGATGCTGTATCACTCTCCAATCTCGTGATATAATATGAAGGGGAATATCATATCATTTTTCTCAAAACTAAGAATTTTACGAAAACATCCCAAAACGGCGTAAATTCGCATATATTCAGTTTTCAAGCTGCTGATTTGACAACGATTTACAACTAAAGGCGCATACACATACTGTTCATCAGTTTCCTTTCGTGAGAACGGTCAGGGTGGATATAGCGGTTGAGCGTGAGATTTACACTGCTGTGACCGAGGACTACGGACAGCGTTTTTACATCGAAGCCTTTTTCGGCACAATTCGTAGCGAATGTATGACGGAGCTTGTGAAAGTTATGATTATCTACTTCGGCAAATTGGAGTATTTTTTTGTAGCGATACTGCATGGTACGAGGTTCGATGACATTATCCGAACCCGACAGAATAAAGAAATCAGCTTCGTTTCGGAACATTTTAAAATATTCCATGAGAAAATCAGGTATAGCTACGCTTCTGAATGAAGTTTCAGATTTTGGAGTCGAGATTATTACTTTTGTTTTTCTGCTGCCATTAGCTGAACTAATGCGCTGAACTGTTCTTTTGATATGCAAAATCTTGTTATCAAAGTCCACATCACTCCATTTCAAGCCGCAAAGTTCACCGATACGCAAACCCATAAAAAGAGAAATCAGGATTCCAAAAGCTGTGAGGGAAATATTTGCCCTTAGATGCGAAACAAGCCTTTTCTGCTGTGTATCACTGATTTTTTCAATCTGTTTCTTTTCAGCTTTTGGAAGTACAACATTTTTTAGTGACAGTCTGAAGCCGTATTCTTCCTGAGCATATTTCAGCATAGACTTGAAAACCGTAAAAATATCCCTTACATAGCTTGCAGAAAGTCCCTCTGCGAGTTTTTTGTTTATAAACTCATTTATCATGCCTGCCGACAGGTCAGCGCATGGAATATCGACAAATACAGGCAATATATGTTTTTCAAACTTCGCCTTGTAATTTACAAAAGTTGACTCCTTGACACGATTCACAACAGCATTCAGCCATTCTTCACAAACCTTGCCGACAGTGATATATCTGCCCGAAAGATAGCGTGAAGCGACCTCTCGACCAATTAGAACCTTGTGTTCAGCTTCATTGTAATTCCTGCCATAAACATATTGGTACTGAGCCTTGCCATTATCATCATATCCTGCAATGAATTTACCCATGTACCGTCCGTCTTTACGCTTCGTTATATTTGCAGCTAAAATTTCCATTTTGTAACCCTCCAAACAGTCTGAAATATGCAATATACACATTTCAAATATTCTTTTTATAGACAATCTGCTGATTTTATATATTTCACTTGCAATTTCAGAAAAAAACATTTATAATTGTAACAAGAGAAAGTGTATTTTTCAAGTGTACTCTCTTAGTGAAATCAATATTTTTTCGTAAAATTCTTAGTTTCAGGAAATCAGTTCAGTTGTAATTATACCGATTCAATGCCTAAATATGTGAAAAAAGCTCCTTACGGTGTCTGACAGCAGATATATCGTAAAGAGCTTTTATATTTTATAGACAGCAAAATAACTTTGCATTGGCAAAGCTCAACCTGTCAAAAAAATCCAGTGAAAAGCTGGACTTTTTTTGAGTAATGAGGTATAATGAAAAGAACAGGAGGGAAAGAAAATGCTGAGAAAAGAAGAAAACAGGCGGACACAAAGAGAAGATTTCTGTGTAGAGGATTTTGTGCCAAAAGACCATTTGCTGAGAAAAATAGAAGAAGCAGTAGATTTCAGTTATATCTACGAGCTGATAGTGCTGTTCAAGATGATATTGCTGGAATACTCTCTTTCAAACGAACGGTAGAAGAAATCAGAATGAATGTAGCATATCGATGGTTTTTGGGGTATGGTTTATTTGGATAGTTTACGATAACCAGATATACTTTTCACGACACGCCCCCTATTCTCTCATATATCTATAGATTTCTTTTCTTTTTTCAGTATTCTCTGGATTGCAAATTTCCCTGAAATTGCGGCGATTGGAAGCCCCCCTGGGCTCATTATCCACTGACCTGCCATATAGAAATTCTTCAGGCTTTTCAGTTCGCCCTTTATTTTCAGCTGTTTGGCGTTCAGGGTAGTCGCAAATGCCATATAAGCACCGTGATAGGCATTGCAGTAGCGTTCGTAGGTCAGCGGTGTCCAGCAGTCAAGCAGTTCGAGATTTCCCTCAAGCTCAGGAAACTTCCTGACGATGCGGTTAGTGACCTCCTTGATGAGTTCCTGCTTTTTAGTCCTGTAATCATCTTTTGAAAGGCTTTTCCAGTAATGAAAATCTTCATCGGTCTGTGGGATATTTGTTTGCAATACAGCCTTTCCTTCGGGGGCGAAGGTCTTGTCATAACTGTAGTTCCTTACAAATATTCTGTCAAAGTGCCTGTTTCCGATGATGATAGGATCGCACCCAAAGCAGATCGTATCTTCTCCGCTGAATGTGTCATCTATCTTGAATGCCATCTGGAAGCCGCTTGTAGTAGGATACTCATTGCTACTTGTATAGCCTTTTTTTAATTCCTTCGGCATATAAGACTTATCAATAAGTTCCCCAAAGAGAAAACTCAGATCGACAGCCGAGATTACCTCATCTGCCATGACTTTTTTACCGCTTTCAAGCTCTATGCCTTTAGCAGTGCCGTTCTCGACCAGTATTCTTTTTACTGGCGTATCGATGTACAGCTCGCCGCCCATGGACTTGTATTTTTCGATTATCCTGTTTGTCATGGCGAGCGAACCGCCTATGGGAATGTTGCCGTTTCCGCTGGTCATCGTTGCATAGGATACAAGGAAGGAATACGCAGTATAATTTGCAGGAAGATAGTCGGTCATCAGCTTTTTCAACAGAGGAGAATGGAATCTCTCCGCCAGCCCGTTCAGGTCGATCTTACCGTATTCTTTCATGACCTTCGGCATATCAGCCATACTTTTTCCCATTTTTATGTAGTCGCTTATCTTCATCATGTCCATTGGCTTTTCAGCGGGAATAGTACAGCTTTCGGCATATCTTACGTGCTGAATGAACTTCTTTATCTCTGCTTCATCATCGGGTGAGAGGGCAATAAGCTCTCTTTCCGTCCTGTCAAGCTCCTTCCAATAGGGTAGCCTCCTGACCATTCAGACAGCTGGAATAAAACTTATTTGTATCAGCGTAGGGTGTATTCTCGTCTATCGCCCCCATTGTGTTCCAGACCTGCCATACTGAGGTGTTGCTGTCCGTACCTGTCAGCCAATGTATGCAGTTGTCTATATGGCAGCCCTTTCTGTCCCAGCCCATACATTCTCCGCCGGCAACATGGTTCTTCTCGTAGATCGCTGCATCATAGCCTGCTCTCAAGGCGTATATACCTGCCGAAAGCCCTCCGATACCGCCACCTATAATAACTATCTTCTTTTTCATTTTAAGTCGTCCCTTCTGTTATGTTTTTTCAGTATGTCTGTTATCCATTCAGCCTTGGGCAGCGGTATATCGGGAGTAATAAAATGCTGCTCCATGACCCCCTGTATGCTGCACCAGAATGCAAAGGACAATGCCATGGGGTCACCGTCTTTTATCGTTCCGTTCTCCTGACCATGTCTGATTATCTCCGCCGAGAATTCCACCTGATCTACCGAAAGTGCCAGCTGCCTTATTTTCTCAGGGATTCCACAGCGTCTTGCCTGCGACATCAGCACAAACATCTGAAATACCCACGGCTGCCCCTCTGCTGCATTAAAAAGCTCCTCTGTCGTTTTCAAGAAATACTCCATAGGGTCATTAAATTTAATGGCTTCAAGGCGTTTTGTGCTTTGCACCCCCATTTCTACCAAATCCTTGTACAATGCTTCCTTCGACTCATAGTAGTGGAACAGCAGCCCCACGCTTATCCCCAGTGCCTCGGCAATATCAGATACCTTTGTTTCACTGAACCCTTTAGACACAAAGAGTTCCAATGACTTGAATATTATCTGCTTCTGTCGCATTTCCTTTTGTTCTTTTCTGGTCATAAATTCAGCTCCTTTAATTGAATATTAGTTCATTGAATTTATATTCAGTATAATACATTTCATCTTATTTGTAAAGGGTCTTTAATCTTTTTGTAGGAATAGACAAATTTGAAAGTTGATTTTTATTAAAAATTATCATTGTAAACAATTTTGTCAGAAGTTAAGTACTATAAACGAGCAAATTTTAAAAATGCACAAAAAATTTGTTGAAAATTTACTTTATGCAACGTGAATTCGATGAAAAAAAGATAGAAAAAACCACCCAAATCTGTTATAATGAGAATAACCACAAACTCAGGAAACAGAAAGGCGGTCTTTTCAATGGAAGAACAAGTAGCAATTTTTTGTGATATAGATGATTTTTGTAGGGATTACGAGGAATATTGCACACATTTCCTGCTGATGGATAAAAATAAAATAGTGCCGAAAACCAGAATGGCGTTGCGTAAGATCATGACCATATTGATCATGTACCATTTATCAGGATACCGAACATTCAAATGGTATTACATCAATCAGGTGATGAAATATCAGAAACAGGATTTTCCCACTCTGGTCAGCTACAACCGTTTTATAGAAATCATGAGGTATGCACTTGTTCCATTACTATGATACACCATCCGTGCCCGTTTTGGTAAGTGTTCGGGCATATCTTTTTTAGATTCTACTCCTATTAAACGTGAGTTCGACAGAAAAAGTCAGTCAAGTAGACATAAAAAGTCCTTTGACATATCAGAAGCAGAGCAGATAGAGGGCTTTTTAGGCAGAAAGGAATAAGCTGCCAGAGCAGAAACTAGATTGACAAGAAAATTGGTCACACTGCGATGCCGTGAGTGTTCTATATCACAGATATTCTTGAGGAAATCGTTGACGGATTCAATCACAGCACGCTTGCGGAGCATCAGTCTATCGTGTAAGTCCATCAGTTTGTTTTTCCTATTTTTCTTTGCCCTTGTGACGAGTGTAATGTCTTTCTCCAGAAGCTTTTCAAACAGTTTTGTAGAAATATATCCCCTGTCTGCAAATAACTTACCGAATATTTCCTTTGTCAGAGCATTCATCACCGCTTCATTTCTGTCGTCAATATTCCCGGAAGTCAGGCAGAAAGAAAGAATCTGCCCTTCATCATTGATGATGAGATGCAGCTTGAAGCCATAGAACCACCCCATGGAATTCTCCCTCTTTTGGCATATTCAATGAACACATGATGCGTGCTGATTCGATGAGTGCTGCATACCTTAATAGGGGTGGTGTCATAATATAGTTGAGAAATTGAAATTTCTACCAAAAAAGAATATATTTATAAAAGTGCCGATAACAGCCATGTGAATCTGTTTATTCTTTGAAAAGCAAATTGTCCGAGTCTGAATAACGAACTGTGTAAATGTCAATAATCCTCATAACGAAAGTATGGAGGTAAGGGTATAAAAACAAGAAATTACGGATTAAGCGAAAAGGAACTGGTGCAGTACCTGATGGCAGACTACAAAAGCACAATAGACATTCAGGCAAAATTGAAGCGACTGTTCGCCGGAATAATTGAGCAGATGCTTGAGGCGGAGATGGAGAAGCATCTGGGATATGAGAAGCATTCGGCAGCGGGAAACAGTCGGAACGGTTATGGCAAGAAGACAATCACCAGCGATTATGGCGAGTGCGAAATTGCTGTATCCCGAGACAGAAACGGAGAATTTAGACCATAGGTGGTTAAGAAACATTAGAACCAAACAAATGTTTTTGAAAATCATCAAACATGTTAAAAAAACATCTTATTTTATGCATATATCAATAAAAAAATTGAAGTTGATTATGGTTTTCTGTGGATTTTACAAATTTTCTCTTGACATTCATATACGAAAGTGTTATACTTATAAAGTATATTGGTTGATTGTGACTTGTTAATTTGTACTTATTTTTATATTATTTTTTTATAAAATTATGTTTATAAAGGACGATGTTTGAATGTCAGTACCTCCAAAATGGGATAAATATGAAGCTGTTATACTCCTTGACGCTTGGCTTAAAGTGAAAGAAGGTATTCCTAAGATGCAAATGATAAATTTAGTTTCTTTCCAATTACGCCAAAAAGCTTTCAATCAAGGTGTAGAAATTGATAACATATATAGAAATACAAATGGAATTAACTTTCAACTTAGGCGTATGGCAACAGCTTATGAGAAACAAGATATGGGCATATCTGCATCGAAACTATTTAATGATATTGCAGAACTTTATCGGAATGACTATGAATCCTACGAAAAAATTCTAATGGAGGCAATACAAATGATAGAATATTCATCAGATACTAAAGATAATTTTATGCGTTATGTTTCTGAAAAACAACCAAAATTAGCTATTGAAATTCTTCATGCAGTAAAATGTATGGAAGATTTTGCTATATCTACAAAAGTGTTGTCTCATTCTATATTTGAAGATTTGTCAGAAGAAACTATTACTATTCTCAGAAAAAAAGTATTAAATCATAAATTCTTTACTGTCAGATTTAAAAATGTTTTACCATATGCCAGATTTGGTCTGCAAATGCTGAATGACTATATAACAGAAAGAGCAGGTATATCAAACGAACAACATACAGAAAAACAAATCACAGAAAGCAATACAGATTCTTCGTCTGCTGATGATGAACAAGACAATACTTTACAAAACAATCTTCACCAAGAAGCAGAAGGTTTTTTTAATTGGATGATTCAAAATTCCAATTTGAGTATGAATACTTCAAGAAGTTATAATTCTGCTATAAACACCTGTGATACATATGCAAAACAGGAAGGAATATTTCAGAATAGTATCAAAAATTGTTCATCGTACAACGAATTTGAAGAAAAATACAATTTATTGATGAACGACAGTGGTTTCAGAAAATTAAGTAAAAAAAAGCATAACTATCTTGTTACTGCTTTGAGCAAATATCGTGATTATATGATTTCTGTATCCACAGGGACTACTCCTATACCTCAAACATCTTACATTGAAACTGTTCCTGACGAACTTGGGGAAAAGTATAGTGCAATCCTTATGCAGGAGTTTGAAGACGGCTACTGCATCGGTGATTATATGCACAGGATGCGTTTTCAGTCTGCTTATGAAGAAAAATATAGCGAAGAGCTTGACAAAGACGGTGACGAACTGGATATTTTACTAGAAAAAATCGGTCAAATCAGAGATGACAGAATTTTCTATGTAAATACTAACAATAATACATTGCTTTCGTCTGTTTATGCTGATATAAGTGAGGCTTTCAGTAATGGTGCAACTGCTGTTTACTATGAATGCCTTTATGAGAAATATTCAAATAAACTGGCAACAGAATTGAGTATTTATAGTGCTAATACTTTGAAAACTGTTATGCTTAATGACAGCAAATTTCTTTTGACTATATATCAATTTGAAAGGTCAGCTATCACAATGCAGGGCATCAATGCAGATACCGATCTTGAAATTAAGAAGATACTTCAAAATAATCATGAACCAATGACGGCTGATGATATAAAAGCAAAATTGTGGTATGTGCCAATCAGCACAATAAAATTAGCTCTAGTACAAATTCCCGAAGCAGCTCATGTTGGTAATGGTACATATTTCTATGCACCTAACTTCTATTTGTCTGCTGACGAAAAAATCATACTGATACGTGCTATGCGTTCCGCTATATCCAGTAAGGGCTATATCGGGGCAAAAGATTTGCGGGAGATTTTCAAAAATGCTTGTCCGTCTTCCGCTATGGACTCAGAACAATTTAAAGATTACAGCATAAGAGAAATTCTTAAAGTTCTGCTTCAAGAAGAATTTGAGTTCAGCTCTGTAATTACAGAAAAAGGAAATCAGCTTGATTACAGTCAGGTATTTCAGAATTATGCTGCTGAGCGTGAACGGCTTACTTTAGGAGAATTGCAAGAATTGAAGAAAGAACTCGGATTATCGGGGATTTACTGGGACAGTGTTTTTAAAGAAATGATACGTATTTCGGATACGGAATTTGTACGAAAAGGTACTGTACAATTTAATGTTTCAGCGATTGATGAAGTCTTGGAACAGATGTATCAGAGTGAATACACAGCATTAAAGGATATTGACTTATTTTTGTCATTTCCGCCTGTCAATGTTCGGTGGAACGGCTTTGTTTTGGAAAGCTATCTGCGTGAATACAGCGAAAAATTCAGGCTGGTTCAATTAAGTATCGCTCAGGACGATTATTTTGGTGTGATGCTCAAACGCTCATCAGATTTAAAAAATTACAATGACGTTGCAGCGGATATGCTTGCAAGAAATAACAGTTGGTCAGATGAAAAGTCGGCTCTGCAATTGCTCAAAGATATGAAATTTCAGCAAAGAGCAAAAAGCAGTAATATTTCCGCTATTATCAAGGCGGCTAAACAAAAGCGAATAAATTTAGATTAAGGAAGATAGACGATGTACGAATACCACTGGGACAAAGAAACCGGAGGTTTGCTTCTGACAACTAATCAGGCGAAATTCAGCAAAGAACCCCGTCCCGTTTACTACCGTGAACTGGATATTCTCGGTTTTGATGAATATTGGAATTATCCCAAGGACGACTCTGCTCCACTGATGTGGGCGGAGGCAAACAACTATATTTATAAAGGGAGAAATATTGCAAGGATAAAAGGCGGCTCACTCTATACCAAGCCTGAAATTATACTGCTTGAAGAACCCGAACCAAACGGTGGTATGCTGGAATTTGTCGATATACAGGCGATGTGTGACAAGAACCGCAATATCCTTGAAACACTTGTGCAGGAAACAATCCAGAAAATTTACAACACATATATGGAGTACCACAAGAGAATCGATATTTATTATGTTGCGTTCAGTGGTGGAAAAGACAGTGTGGTTGCCCTTGATTTGGTTCAGAGAGCATTGCCTCATGATGGCTTTATGGTTTTGTTTGGTGATACACAAATGGAATTTGAGGACACATATAGGCTTGTTGAAAAGCAGAAAGAAATATGTGAAAAAAATAAAATTAAATTTATAGTAGCACAATCCGAACAAAAGCCCGAATATACTTGGCGAGAGTTTGGCTCTCCTGCACAGACAATTCGTTGGTGTTGCAGTGTTCATAAAACCGCTCCACAAATTTTAGCTTTAAGAGAAATTGCAAAAGAGCAAATGGGCAAGACTTCATTTCATGGAATGGCATTTACAGGAATTCGAGGAGATGAAAGCATTTCAAGAAGTCAATATGATGATGTAACTTATGGTGGAAAACATAAAGGGCAATACAGCTGTCATGCAATTCTTGAATGGAGTTCTGCCGAAGTATTTTTATATATTTATGATAATCATTTATTGTTAAATGAAACATATAAGAAGGGTAACTCCCGTGCTGGTTGCTTAGTTTGCCCTATGTCAGTAGGAAAAAGTGCATTTTTTCGTGAACAATCATATGGTATAAATTCTGGATTAAAAAATTCTACAACTAAATATACTAATATTATTTTAGATATAACATCGAAAAAATTTTCAACAAAAAAAGATGAAGAAACATTCATGGAGAGTTGTAGTTGGAGAGTAAGAAAGAGTGGTCGTGATTTAAATTTCTCTGATGAATACAGCATTGAAAACTTTAATAATGGTATTTTGACTATTACACTCGTTCGTGAAAGAACAAGCTGGAAAGAATGGATAAAAACTATCGGAGATATTGTAAATATTACTGATAATTCCATTGAACTAATTTATGAAAATAAGAGTTATATTATAAATCGCAGATTTAAAGGAAAGCAACAGATTTTTTCAGTAGATTTAAGCGAAAACATTAAAACTGACATTTACTTTGGTTCAGCCTTAAAAACAGTATTCAGAAAATCCGCATATTGTATAGGCTGTCATGTATGTGAAGCTAACTGTCCTAATGGATTTATAAGCATGAAGGATGGTAAAATTAAGATTGATGAAAAATGTGTTAGGTGTAAGAAATGCCACGATGTATTTTATGGTTGCCTAATAGCAAATTCTTTAAAGTTGTCGAAAGGAAAAAATAATATGAGAAGTATTAATAGATATGATGATATGGGTGGTCAGTACGACTGGGT
>CAMWJT010000003.1 GCA_947174625.1 uncultured Ruminococcus sp. | reverse complement strand
GGCAATCGGTCTGTTTCTTCCGGTAGTGGAGGAAAATCTGTTAAACAGTGCTATTTTAAAATTCGGACTTGAAATAATAGATATGCTTATGAAAGACGAACGTTTTTCTTTTAACGAAACTGACTTGCAGATTTATGCAGACGGCTTGTCAGCAGATAACAGTGAACTTGCAGAAATTATTGCTGATACTAACAAAGTGTATCATAACAGCAAAAACGAGGTACTTAATGGCAATTACCTTATATGCAATATCAGGGCTGACAAAAATACAGAAACTAAAACAATAATGCGTTTTAAACTTGATGCGTACTATAAAGATGCCATGAAATCAGATACAGAAACCATTAAGGAAACAATTGCGCAGGAAATACTTACTCATAACACTGGTACTGAACTTGATGATATTTTAATTGCTGATAATTATGAAAATCTGAAATCAAGACTGATGATAAGGGCAATTAATTTTGCAAAAAATTCTGTCCGCCTTGAAGATGCAGTATACGATCGTTTTGGCGATATGGCAATATGTGCATATATGAAAGTTTCGCATAATGACGTAAAGTTTACGTCTGCAAAAGTTACAAAGGACATACTTGAAAAATATAACATATCTGCTGAACAGATTATGCAGGACGCAATAAATAATTCCTGTATATTATATCCTGAACGATTGTTTTTCAGTATTAGTGAGCTGTGCAGCAAACAGTGCAATGGACTTTCAGCAGACGAAGCACTTGAACGTGTGAAGAATGGCGAACTGAAAATAAATAAATTAATACCTATGATTGCTGTTACAAATACTGCTCATCTCAATGGAGCTTCTGCAATGTTTTATCCGGGAGTTGCGGAAAAAATATCAGAAATATTTGGCGGTGATTATTACGCTGTTTTTATCAGCATACATGAAGTATATCTGCATCCGAAAAATATGTTTACACCCAGTCAACTTAAAAGAAATCTTATCGCAACAAACAATCAATTCAATGACGAAGATGTTCTGACTTACAGAATATACCGCTATGATTCAAAACGCAAGCAGGTGACGTCCTCCCCTGCCTAAAGAGGCGTGGACTTCCTGTTTCACCAGTCTGATACTCTGTGATTTAGCAGAGATGTTGTAGTGATGCAGGCTAACTCCGTGCGTCCCACGGTTTTTTATGTTGATTTATGTTGCTTTATGCAAAAACTGCCCGCATATCCTCGTTTCTGATATTGATGGCAGCATTGCTATTTCTGTCATGGTGTGTTCCACAGGCAGGACAGTCCCATACTCTGACAGACAAATCTTTTGTAGCAGGGTTCTTATAACCATAACAAGAGCAAAGCTGACTGTTTGCAAAGAATTTATCTATTTTTACAAGTTTTTTACCCAGTTCTTTGAGTTTATATTGCAGAAATGTGGTAAACATACCCCAGCCGTTATCCGTAACAAATTTACCAAAGTGCAATGCCTGTGCCATTGCCTGCATATTCAAATTTTCGATGCAGATACAATCATAAGTATCTGCTAATTTCCGTGACAACTTGTGTAGAAAATTTTTTCGTTGATTTGCTACTTTTTCATGCAGTCTTGCAACTTTCATCTTCTGTTTCTGGCGATTCTTTGAGTTTTTCTGCATCAGTGACAATTTACGCTGTTCCCGTTTCAGACGTTTTTCAGCTTGTCTGTAGTATCTGGGATAAGCGGCTTCATTTCCGTTACTGTCTTTATAGTTCGTGCATAAAGTTCTGAAAAGCAGTTTCCAGATGCCGGGGTGACTGCTGTAAGGCAATACTATCTACTTCTGACAAAAACAGATAGTCATCTTCTTGTTTTAGTTTTTCCATATCGCCTGCACACTGTGTATAGGAAAAACGGGATTTGTCTTCCTGATACAGCTTGATTTTCTTAGCCAGATAGTAATTGTAGACCAGTCTTGTGCATCCGGATAAATTCTGAACTTTTATGTTTTGTTCGCCATAGTTTCACATCCTTAGATTTTCTATTTTCATTATCTCCTATTTTTCAGGTTTTGTCAAGAAGAACACAATTCATCCCCCCACTTTCGCTTACTTCGTTTGCTTAGAGGCGGGGAATTTTTTGCTGATTTTTTTTTTAGTGTTACACTTTCCTATGTTTTTGCGATTGTATATAGTGAAAGCAATCATGCATGAATCATTTGCTTTTAACGAGGTGACATCACATGACTGACAGCGAAATACGTTCATTGATAAAAAAATCACCGTTGGAAGGTCATCAGGCACTATTTGCGCAGTACAGCAATTATGTCTATACCATCGTCTGGAGTAAGCTGGGCAGTGTCGGCAGCCGGGAAGATGCAGATGAATGTATGAGCGATATCTTTGCAGAAGTTTTTCTGCATCTGGACAGCGTCTATGAAGGAAATTTAAAAAGTTACATCGGCACTCTGGCGAAACGTATGGCAATTACTGCTTTTCGTCGGTTGTCATCAGAATCAGGCAGAACGATTTCCATCGAAGAAGGATTTGAAGAAATGGTTTCCGAAGTAAATATTGCCGAGGATTATGAAAAAACGGTAGCCGCCAGACAACTTCTGGAGAAAATTCTTTCTTTGGGGGAGCCGGATGCAACGATCATCATTCAGAAGTACTATTACAACCGGAATTCTGCCGAGATTGGAAAAATTGTCCATCTTAATCCCGTAGCTGTCCGAATGCGTTCGAGCAGAGCCATTAAACGTCTGAGAGGAATGCTCGAACAAAAGGACTTTGAATTTGACTTCACGATAAAGGAGGAATTTCTATGAAATTGACGAAAAACGAACTTTATGCACTGCATTATGCGGATCATCAGACAATTGAGCAGATTGCGGAACATGGTCCTGCGGCAAGCCCTCAACAGATGAAGAAGATTCTTGCAATGAGTGAGCGGAAATACCAGATGCAGAAAAACAGCAGTCTGATTCAGGACTCTGATGTTCAGGAAACTGCTGTCGTATATCCATACGGCTGGCGAAGAGCTTTCGCTGCTGCGGCATGCCTGCTGATCTGTACGGGTACTTTTGGCGGAATCTATTCTCTGAATCGGCTCGGCATAGTCGTATCAGAGGACATGCAGACTGCTGAACTTGACTTCACGGAAGAGACACAGGATACAACAGAAAATATGCCAGAGAAAAATCAGGAACAGAAAGAGGTTGCATTGTTCCGTCCCGAATCGGAACAGAATAAATTGGCTGACAATCAGAAGAAATCCTCCGATCCTACCAAGACTGAGGAAAATGAAGGAACAATTGCTTCTGCCAAGAATTCAGATTCGGAGAATACATCCGTTCAGTCCCAGAATAAACAAGATAAACAGGATAAACAGGAAGTTTCTCCGAAAATCCTCAGCAATGTTGTTCCCTTGCAAGCGAATGCTGAAACTCCCACTGAAGAATTGCCTGCGGAATCTCCTACAGAAGCTGTGACAGAAGCGCCTGTTCAGATGGGTCTGGTCTGGACAGAGCTCTCCTGCGATGAAAGAGGTTATCCCATCATTCCCGGCTTTCGTATGGTCGATGCTACGGAATATGCTTCCAGTAGTGATGAAACTGCCCGCTATCTTGTCCCGGATTCGCTGGATGGGGCTGAAAACCGAGTGCTTACGATGGAACTGCCTGCTTATCTGCCGAACGGTATCACAGTCGATTCCGATAACCTGAAACTTGAAGAAAGCTATCATGTTTCTGCTATGTCCCAAAATGAGGACATATGGCAGTCTGTAGTCACATACGATGTTGACAGCAGTTACTTTACAGGCAACAGCAGTTACCGTTTCGAGTTCAGAAAACGTATCAAGAGAGTGTTTGCCGATATTGTCTGCTATGAACAGGGGAAAGGCATTTTCAAGCCGTTCACTTATGACGGAAAAAACGGTTATGTCTACCATGATATGGATATTTTCAGAGACTATTCTATCGTCTGGGACAGAGGTGATTACATTTTCCAGATTGAAACTTATGATCTGAACGGAGCAGATGACCATGCTATAGAGGAGATCATTGAAATGCTTGTTTCCGCAGTGCCGCACGATACCTCTGCTGATCCCGTTGCAGAGAACCTTCCCGAAATTCCCGGTTTCACCGTTCAGAGCGGTTATCTCAATGCCGCTGATCAGAATTATTGGCTGATTACTGCCGATAATCTCACAAATGTCCCTGCGGAGGTCTATACGGATTATGTTCCTGCCTACATCCCAGCTGAACTCTATTCCGATTTCGAAGGCTGGCAGTATATTGAAGACTGGTACGAAGCTGAGTCCAGACGTGACGGACTCCCTCGCCGGACGGTTACAACGCACCTTCGGGCGAAACGCAATCCGGAAATAAATGATTATTACTACGGCGGCGAAGTGATCGTGAAGCAGATCGTCAAGAACGATTTTCAGGCGGACATCCGCTTTGACGAAAATATGACGGTTATGCCGATGACGATCGCCGGAAATCCTGCTTTTGAAGTGACTAAGATTTACGAAGAATCAGGATACACCTGGGAAAAACACTCGCTTTACTGGGATGAAGGTGATTATATCTTCCTAATTGAGTTTGAAGATGCCATTGATTCTATTTATTACGATTCTGTTGACAGTGGTATTCCCGATAACTGGCGCAATGTAATCACAAAAATAGCGGAATCCGTTCAGCCTGTGACCGATAATACGGTTTCTGTCGTTGACGGCTTCCACATCCAGAATTGGAACGGAGATGTCAATACCTGGCATATCACACCAGCTTCTGCGAATGGAGCGACTGCGCTCGATACCATGTATCATCTCACTTATTTACCAGATGGCTTCTACTTCGATCAGAATGCACAGGATTATGAGGACTTCCGTGCGGTCGAAGGTCAGCCACGTTATACGACCCACTACAGAACGACATTTGAAACCTATTATCAGGGTCATAAGAATGACGTGGGAAGTAATCTCGAACTCATGCAATGCACGAAATCTCACTACAGCATTGACATCCAGCAGAATGACAGCGCAATCACTCCCGTCAAGGTAGGGGAATACTCTGGTTTTGTCACAAAACGTCCTACCATGCGTGGCAGTGAATACTATACCAGCACTTTCCTTGTCTGGGATAATGGTGAGTATGTTTTCACTCTTATCGTGCAGGAAATGCCTGACGACTTCCTTGACGAACTGATCAAAATCGCTGAATCTGTAAAGCCTGTCACAGAATAATATATCTTCATAACTGCTGACCGTACCGGAAATTCCGGTACGGTCAGATTTGCTTATTTGACAAAATATTATTTTTTTTATAATTTTATCCTATTCTCGGTAGAATACCCCCAAAAAAAGGATTGACAAATCAGATGGTTTATGATATAATAAAGATGTCCTAATCAGTAAAGATAAATAGTAGAAATTTTATTATATATGATATTGATAATTGTTCACTAAAATTGGGGGAAGCAAAATGTTTAAAATAGTATACAGATACATCATCAGCAATAAAAAAAGCAGTCTGGGAGTCGTAATCGGAATTATTATTTCAACAATGCTCATGTTCAGCATGATACAGATCAGCAACAGCTATATGTCTTCATTCCGATCGTTTGTCAATTCAGGTGCGCCGCAGGATTTTTACGTGATTGACCTGAGCTATGACGAGTTGACTGCGATCCATGAAAAATTCAGAGATATGGGAGAAGAAGCGCCTGACAGATACCTTTCCACTATTTTTGTCGGCAATATGTATTATGATAACTCCAAGGCATCCGTCGTCATGGGCTATGAAGGCGATCTGGAGTATTTCAAGAAAACTTCTCTGCTGAATGGAAACTATCCTGCGTCTGAAAACGAAGTATGTGTGGAAGAAAGCTATACAGAACTTCATCCGGAGCTGAATATTGGTGATGAAATCATACTGGATATTACGCTGACAAATGAAGAAGAGGAAGAAGAGACGGAGAAGGAAGATGCTGATGCTGATGATAATAAACCCGTTGAGATCAACAAAAAATTTACAGTATGCGGCATCATAAAAGATGTTGCGGATCCCGGAAACTTTTTTTATACTAACCTTAAAACAGCAGAAAGTATTTTTGCTGAAAATAATTTGAATTGCAGTAAGTCAAATGCCATAACAGTGGAAGCGGAAGAGGGAAACTATAATGACGAAAAAATGATAAATGCGATTGAAGAAATAAAGAATATTGTAGTTGGCGACACTGTTGAAGGCAGAAAGTATTTCAACTCTGTACAGCTGATTTATAACGATGAAAAAACAGAAAATTACGCCGATAAAGGTTCGTTTGAAAACACAGCATTGACCGTATTTCTCTTATCCCTGATAATTGCGGTATGTCTGACGATATTTGTATATAATTCCATAAGCCTAAGCTTTATCCGCAAGATCAATGTATTCGGTACTATGCGATGCATTGGACTCAATAACAAACAGCTTATCAGGTTTATTCTGATAGAACAGTTACTACTGGTATCCATAGGGACGTTGATAGGCATGGCATCCGGTGCTTTACTGAATCTTGCAATCGCTGAAAAGATAATGGCGGCACTTTTCAGTACAGATGCAGTGATGAAGGTAGAGCAGAGTATCAAAACGTATGTCATTACATATCTGATTACTTTGATTTCAGCTTTTGTCGCCTGCCTGAAGCTGATACTCCGGATCAGAAAGACAAATCCTATCAATATCAAGGCATTTCATGCGTCAGAGAAGATACTTGCAGAGAATCCCCGTGACTTCACTTCCAAAAATCTCCTTTTCCATATCGCTCAGAGGAATCTGAAAAGAAACGCTGCCAAGAGTGTGATACAGACGGTTACTTTAGTAGTAAGCTTCCTGCTTTGTCTTGTGATATGCAACTTTTTTGCTGTGATTGGAATTAACTCGGTGAAAGGTGCAGCTGATTTCAGTGATTATGCAATCCAGGCGAATATTGCAGATATTGTAAACAATCAGCCTTTTTCAGAAGAAGACCTGGAACTTTTAAGATCTATGGATCATGTTAATAAAATCTATACAGAGAAATGTCCTATTGATTATGTCTGGGATGAAAAAGACGGATTGCTCCAGATATTGATCTATGATGATGATCTATGGCAGAAATTCGCAGAAATAAACAATATTAAATATGATTCTTCCCAGGCTTTCTCTGTATTCATATCAGAAACTGCACATGAAGGTGAGGCATTCTGTATACATTCGACTGAAAACAATGATGAATTTACAATAAAGCCTGATGTTAGACTGAGCAGTGCAAGTAAGCTGAACTATGCGGTTTTCAGTCAGGAAAATACCCTGATTATAAACGAGAAACTGGCAGAAAGCAAGGGCATAAATGATATAGGCTATTGTGCATTTCTTGTTGAAACAGATAATACTTTGTCTGAACTTCTGGAGATACCATTCTCGACAGAAACCTATATTACAAATCTGCATGACGGACAAAGCAATGCAGAGGCACAGCTTCTTGGTATGATCGTGATGGCAATATATATCGTCATTGCTACTGTGATGCTAAGCTTTATGATAATCAGCAATACCATCAAGGAGAATATGGCAAGCAAGAAGGCTGAATATGGTGTGATGCGTGCGATAGGACTGTCATTGAAGAATTTATGGACGGTAGCCTGTCATGAAAACTTTATTCTTACGCTGATCGCTGTTGCTGTGAGCATACCACTTTCGCTGCTCGTAAATGCTTATCTGTCACTGATACTGTTTCAGGAGATAAAAATATCCATACTTGCTTATCTGCTGGTAAATCTGATATTGATAGGCTTGATAGAACTGTTTGCATACTGCAATATCAAGACCAGTACGAATGATTCGATTGTAGAAATGATATATGAAAGGTAGTAATCATCATGCGTATTATTTCATTAAAGAACGTGAACAAATACTATAAAATTGGTAATTCGTCCTTCCACGCAATCAAAGACATCAATCTGAATATCGAAGAAGGCGAGTTCGTTGTTATACTGGGAAAGAGCGGTTCGGGAAAAAGCACTCTCCTCAATATCATCGGAGGGCTTGACAGCTATGATTCAGGCGAAGTCATCATGGACGGTTTTAACTATAAAAATGCGGATGATACGATCATGTCAGAGTTCAGATGCAAGAAGATAGGCTTTGTTTTTCAGTCATACAATCTCATTCCGGTACTCAATGTATACGAAAATATCACTTTCCCGGTAAATATAAGCGGAGAAAAGATAGATAACAAGTACATAACAAGCGTTATCAAAGAACTTGGTCTTGATGGCAAAGAAAAATCATTCCCCCATCAGTTATCCGGCGGACAGCAGCAGAGAGTTGCAATAGCAAGAGCGCTTGCCAATAAGCCTAAAATTATACTTGCAGACGAACCGACCGGAAACCTTGATACTGCAATAGGAGAAGACGTTCTGCATCTCCTCACGACAGGCATAAAGGCGTATGGTCATACTTTGGTAATGATAACCCATAATCCCGATGTTGCGAAATACGCTGACAGAATCGTTACCATAGAAGACGGAAAAATAGTGTAAAGAATACAGCAAGACATATGCTGTCACTGCTGAAAAATGTCTTGATTCAACATAACATATCAAAACCGACCTCATAGTGAAGTCGGTTTTTTATAATTTTTAAATGTATTCTGACGCAAAGAAATTTCCAAAGTTTTTCAATCAAGTTCAGATTCAGTAAATAAGAAATCCCACTTTTTACAGTGGAATTCTTGTTTCTTATTTTATCTTGCGTAAAATATCAAAGATTATGCTCCTGCGGAGAAAGTAACACACATTCAGGCACATTATTTTTCCCGAAACATCGTTATCTTCCCTTTACTGTACATTGCAATTTCGCTCCAGTTATCTGCTCCTGCTGTCACTGCGATAATTGTCATTACAATTACTTCCACAAGTAAATATTTGATTTTCCACTGCTGGTGTCCTCTATTTCTTCAAAATATTCTGTCATGATTGACTCACCTTTCCTTTTAGTCAATTATAACAATATCTTTGTGAATTTTTTTGCGCCTGGGAATTTGGATGCGAGGACAAGGCTGTATAATCCTGATTCATTTTGGCTTATTTTTGATTGAAAAAACCTAAAGCAGGATGATCTGGCAATCCAACAATTGAGGCTCTGTCCAGAAAAACATTAAATCTTTCACAGGATGTTTCCGGTAATAGTGTACAGTCATGACAGGACGCATAATTCAGATTTTTATAGCCTTGCTTCATGGATGAAATACATAGCGGATCTGCACTACACCATCTGGCACGTTCCAGCAGACTATCCAGTATTTTTTCCAATACTTCTTGATTATCTGCAACACTGATGAGACCTCCAAGACTGCTGTCACAATCAGAAGATGATACATAGATCAGAATACCGCACATTTTGATTTCATTTTTCTCTTCATCTACCTCACTGTAAATTTTTTCTCTGATAGAAGCAGCACTATATCCACAGATATTGGAGATTTCCCGAATGAATAAGTGAGAAAAAGTATGTAGCAATACATAGATTTCTGAAAAATTTTCGAATTTGAAATTACTGTCCTGCATTGCTTTTTTCATTCTTCTATAGTGTGATACATTCGCATTCCGCCATTCAAGGAGTTTATCCTGGTTGAATCGGATAAAGATGCCTTCACCAGTCAGTTCAACAGCCGGAAGCCAAGGCTTAGGATATTGTGCAACAGGAACTTTATTGGCTTCGTTACGAATGATTCTTGTAAATCCGGTAAAAGCCTGTGTAACAGTCAGTCGTTCCACAACAGCAATCTGTTCAAAGAATGGAGTATATTTTTGCGAAATTATTGAAGAATAAGAGGAAAAGCCTTCTTCGTTTTGATTTTCTTCATTAGAGAGAACAGCATATTCGTCTTCAAGAACTGATAATTCGGTTCTTGTTATTTTCTGTTCGAGGGAATTGGTCACCATATCCCAGGAGCGTTGAATTTCTTCATCTGTGATTTCATTATCTTGTAGTACATTTCGGATAGCGGATATTATATTTGATTTGTCAATCATTTTCAATAAAGCATAATTTTTCTGAATGTATTGAACCGCTTTCTTACTCCAGGGAGGAATCAATAAGGCAGATTTTGTGATAGGGAAATAAACACCTGATGCCGAGCGGAGTCTGACACGCATTTTATCATGACAGCCATAGGAAGCCCTTGCGAATGGATCTTTGAAATGGGGATGTTTGCAGGTGCATGGATAATCAGAAAGAGCATTTTCTGAAAATATCTGCACCATGCGCCGTGTTGCTTTACATGCTGTGCATTCCAGACGTAAGCTGTCAATGTCTGTTCTGTGATAGATATTAATCATCTTGATTCTAGGAGATTTCATCCCTGACGGACATGTTCCTCCATAATGAACCCACCAATCATAGGGAAAATCATCCAGATGTCCTCTGGTACAGACAACAATAAACCGTGAAGCATTCAGTGTATTTTTACACTGAGGACACTGATGACGATGCTTTATGTCCAATTCCCTGTAATCATAAATATTACCACATCTTGAACAATGCAGTTTTTCAGGAAAAATATAAGAGGGAATATTTTTGCTTTGTGCAAAGCGATTCGTACTTTGTGTTGTTCTAGGCATTAGGAAATATTCTGCTCCAGTGATGACAGAAAGATTCTCATTAAAGATTTTTCTGTTTTCAACTTCTTCCGCATGATGCGGATTATAATCCCAGTCATCAGCAGAGGCAATAATCACAGTATCATTCTTGAAATCGACAATTGATCCGACACTGAAAGTTGTAATCAACTGTGTTTTTCTGAGATCACCAACAGATATTTTTTCATCTGAAAATTTTGAAATTGTCCTATTTTCTGGATGGGATTTTTTTCTGAAAGTTGGTCTTGGCAAGATAAAGTCTCCTATCTTTTGGTAAAATAAATATTCGCCGTTGTTTCCACATTCCTTACGGAGTTCAATATTGCTGGAATATCAGAACTGGTATGATTATCTGCACTCCGGAAAAGAGCAGTATCTTCATGCTGATAATCTGCAAATACTAAGCGATTCGGCAGACTTTCTGCCAGATCAGCCCAGCATTTAAGATAATAATCCAGCCATTCTTCAGCGAATTCTTTCATATGGGGTTCAATATCCTCGACTCGCTGGAGTATAATTTGTTTAATGTGTTCAATTTCAATGTCGTCTTGTCTGAACTGACGAGCACTTTCATTGGAATTATATCTGTGTACAGTATGCCGGATAATTGCCATCATTGCACAATGCAGAGTCTTTTCTATCGCACGAGGGGAATACGATGTTACACTGGTTGATTCGACATACTTATAAAATGTACTATGATAATATTCAAACTGTTCATAGTAGGATTTATCTCTCGAACGCATACCATTATACAATGATAAGACAAGTCCGGGATTTGTTCGACCCACACGGCTTGTTGCCTGAATATACTCCGAATTGGATTTAGGTTGACCATATACACACATTACGCCTAATCGGTCAATATCAATTCCGACAGAGAGCATATTAGAAGCCATAATATAATCATAGCAATCCGGATCAGTAAATGAATGCGTTAAACGTTCGAGGACGTTTTTGATTTCTTTTGCAGGATTCCGGCTTGTCAGTTCGTTATTTTTCAGATAGGGTGGAATATCTGCATCTTTTCCGCTTACTTTCAGATGATACTGCTCTGCTTCTTTCCGGAATTTATAAGTGGTAAGATATTTGATTTCTGATGAAATTCTATCGGAAATAATAATCGAATTTGAGCCGAGTTCTTTCAGAGAATTGAAATATCCGACATAAGTATAAAACTGATCAATCACTTCTGCAGAACGGTTCTGTTTCAGATAAAGATGTTTCATAAAGGTCAGCAAGGCAAAAATCTTAATCAGCATTTCCGATGTGCCGGAACCTGTTGCGCATATTCCGATATATGTTCTTGCCGGTCGCTGACGTTCATCAGCTTCCACAGCAAAGAATGAATCTTTCTGTGATAAGCCATTCGGAGGAAATTGAATCATATTCCGATTATAGAGTATTTTAATCTGCCGATCCGCATTTTTAACTGTTGCAGTTGAAGCAATCATTTTAGGCGTATGACCATAATGCTGACAAATCTGCTCTATTGCCATTTCGTAAATGCCCGTAATTGAACCGAGTGGTCCGGAAATCAGATGCAGTTCATCCTGAATGATTAATTCCGGAGGCTTATGACCATTCGCACCGAGAAGATTTCCGGATTTTTCTTCCCAAGTGATTCTTGCAAACTTATCTACTGTACTCAGAAGAAATGTTGGAGTAACCTGGTAAATATCATCATCGACAATATAAATCGGAAGATGCGCATGAAATTCGCATTCGGGATTATTACAGCAGGAAATATTCATTGAATCATGCTGAATGGAATATCCACCGATACCGATTTCTGCACCACACCATGGACATTTCGTAATCTGCACAGGATTTGCTTCATAGATGGGAGCAGTAGAATCTTCCCTGAGTTTTTTCAAAGTTTCTTCTGCATCTTTAATATGATTTGGAGTCATCCCTGAACCAATCCATAAGCCAATGGAAATTTCTTCACCAGGAAGCTGATACTGTTTCCGCATATACTCACAAGCACAGATTAATGCTGTTGCTCTCTCAAACTGCTGTAGTGTAAGCAGTCTGAGCGTATAACGCATAATAATCGTCACACCATCCGGATTTTTTTCGCTTAATCTTCGATAAAAAATTGTAAAAGCAGATAATCCTAAATAAGCTTCTGTCTTGCCTCCACCAGTCGGAAACCATAACAGATCGACATCATGATGAAACGGCGATTGATTCTCAACAATATCCGGAATGATTTGCAGAATATATGCCATCTGGAACGGATACCATCTGACTGAATCAGGAGAACAGTGTTTGGTTCTGACTCTCTGTATCAGCATGGATTCGTTCATATATTGAAATGCTTTCCATGCAATATCGTTCGTTTGCAGAACGCTAATCCCCTGAGAAAGACGTTGCATACATCGCTCAATATTGGCGAAAGATTCCTTTGCCGGTTCAGGATATTTGCGGATCAGTTCCGTATGCTGTTTTAATTGCTGATACCACTGTTCATACTGTGAAATAAAATCACGCAACTGCTGACAAGCTGTCACTCGATCAGCCTGTTTCCAGTACTGCATTGATAAATATACCGCATGATTCAGAAGTTTGGGCATCATCTGAAACATGCGGTACTGAGGGATAAACTCACTTCTGATTTCTTCGATTATGCCGTGTTTTTCGATATACATTGATGAACAGCCATGTCCATAGGAATAATTATTGATAGAATCATAAAGCATATCGTTTTTTTCCTCTTCGAATGACTTGTGAATGTTTCTCTGATAGACGGGAATAAAGCCTTTCTGACTTCTGACAGATAATTCACATTGAAAAAGTGCATGAATATTGCTTTCAATGAATTCATTACTTGCTTTATGCTTATTCAGCACGGAAATTGTAACGAGCTTACTGCCATCAGAATTGATATTTCTGACATGAAGATATACAGCGATATTCTGTTCTGTCTGTGAGATTATCTGATTGCAGATTTTATCCGGAACAGAAATACTTGTAGAAAAATTTTTTGCTTCGCGAGAATAAGAATGCCTGGGCTTATCATTTTCTTCAATCTGGTACTCTGTATGATGATATACCGCATAGGAAAAGGAAATCCGGATTTCATCCCCAGAAGATACAGAAAAAGACAGTCCCATAGAAGAAGGCTTGAATATACTCAGGTTCTTTAATTCTTCGACATTTTCCAGCTCATCTTCAAACAGTTCTTCCATTGAATCTGTAATCTCGATGGATTCCGTGCTTTTATCCTTAGGCTGCGCCCATAGAATACCGAGTGAATATCGACTTAATGGGTCTTCAATTTCGATAACTTCATGCGTCTCTATCGGACCAATGAAATCCATTTTGAGATGCCGGATAATATCATCTATGGTATGATAAAAATCTCTAAAATTCGACATATCCTCACTTCTTTTCAAATTTAAGTTCTGCAAGTCCCGTAATCTGTATTCCGAAACAGATTCTTGACTTCTGGAATTCAACAGGGATATTTTCGTTGGACTTTTTTAATATCTCAGTCGTAATTCCGCTGACATAAAGATTTTCTAATCGCTCAGGAAGATTATATTTATAATCCGTGGATTTTACGCCAATCGTTAGATCATTCAGCATTTGTTTTGAAAGTGAACCGATATATTTTCCTTTATGAATCATATGATACAATTCGGTACGAGAAGAACGTTCCGCAATCAGCCGATCATAAAGATGTATATGTTGTGTGATATATTCCTGCAAATCAAGAACAGATGCAAAATTATCTGAAATATCTGAAACAAATGAAGTCTGATCAATATCTCCATTCAGACCAACAGCAATGCTTTTACAATACTTGTATTTTGTCTTATATAACTTATTTTTGTACATCCCTGTTTCCAGGATACGTCCTGATTGGATTCGCTTAAAATATTTTACTTTTTTCTTCATTGTAATCAGCTGAGATTTCGGACGAGTCAAAGCAACATATCTGATTCTTGCTTCTTCAGCACTATTGGCAGAAGATGGAATATTTGATTCAATAAGGATTACTCTATCAAATTCACTGCCCTTTGCCTTATGTATCGTAGAAACAGTAAGCAGAGGAGATGCTTCATAAAAATCACCTGGAATATTATTGACGATTGTGAGTGCGGAAATTAATTTATCCATGTAGATAATGGTTTCATCTTTCGATTTTGTCATCTGACAGAAGAATTTCCAGAGTATTTCAGGATTCAGAGAAGAATTACATCTGAACTGGAAACGTTCCATAAAATCATTTCTGCTGATTGTTTCACGACAGTAATCCCAGAATACATCTGCAATCCATCTTGGAAGAGGATTCATTTGATTCACACCTCTGTTCAGGATATGCGGAATCTTCTTTTCACAGAGCAAATTGCTGATATATTCGGCTTCTCCGTTTGTACGGCACAGTATTGCAGTAGAACCTGACGGGGATTGAGAAAGCATTTGTATATATTTTTCTATCCCGATATTTTCAGTATATTGTTTTATCATATCATTAGCGTACTGATTTTGTTCAAGAAAACTTTTGTTCAGCAGTACTTGACGCATTTTAGCGGATTCCTCCGCTAGCTCAGGTGTTTGCCGTCTGTTGCTTACAATTTCATATCTCATCATATCTTCTGGAAACAGTTTTTCAGCACGTTTGTAGAATTCTACAGAATCCAATGTGGCATCATCATCCGCTTCATAGTCATAAATTGCCTGACATCGGTCTCCAGCGAACAGATAACCGCATTGCAAGTGTCTGAGGATATGTAATACCATTTCAGCACGTTCATTCACAAGATCCTGAATTTCATCAACAATGAAATAGCCTATCCCTTCAAAATCCTCTTTTGAGATATGCTGATTCAATAATTTAATTCGATCGTTATAATTATAACCGGAAAAATCTTCCGTGATAACTCCCTGCTCCTTCATTTCCATAAGAAAATAAGCTGCATAGGAATCAAAAGTCAGAACATAGATATTTTTAGCAGAAGGCGGAATCAATCCGTTAGTCACAGCATCATCGATCTGCATCTCAATGACTTTCTTAGCGGAGCGTGTATAGCAAAGAATATAAATTTCATCAGCCGGACAGAGCTGATTAGCAAGAATATAAATTAACCTCTGAATGATTGTATAGGTTTTTCCAGTACCTGGACCAGAATTAAGAATAATATGAGAACCTAAAGGCGCATGAATAATACAATCCGGTTCAGTAATTTCAACATATTTTCTATTAGATACATTCAATTCCGGAACAAGCTGTTCAGATGGTGCAGTATATTTCTTAGGCTGTTCTTCAATAACATTGACTTTCGCCGGGTGCTTATCCCGCTTAAATACAGGAATATCCCCCTGAATATCAATGCCCAGCGAATTAAAAAATTCTTGCAGATTTTCCTTTTCTTCTTCAGTATCTCCTTCTGTCGTTTCTCGTGGAATGACTTGATGATTCCTTTTGCATGGATAATTCTGACAATTCGTATATTCACAGCGATTCACCCATTGCATCAAACCATTAACGAGAACAGCTCCATAAGATTTTTCTCCGTTTTTCGCCTTTTCACAATTTTTTCTTTTTTCGACAATATTTTCCTGTACATCTGTTAGTGGAATCATTTCAAATCCATAATATTTTTCTTTAATCTTCTGAAGCATGTTTGCTCCAGTAATTTTTTGTGTATAATTTTTGTCTTTCCGAATATCAGAATTACTTCTGATATAAATATTAGAAATAATATTAATATTTGATTCCATGTCTTAACCCTCAATATCATTTAAATCATAGTAAAAACGAAGTTTATTGATTTCCTGTACTTCCTGATAGGAATTACCCATATACGGATTCTGGATGATTACTCGTGCAATCTGGTCTTTTCCAATTTCCATGGACAGATAAAATTTTTCATCAATATAACCTTTGGCTTTTACACTGACTACAGCATAATGATTTTTTCCTGTGGAATCCGTAAAAATAAAATGTGCATCAAAATCATCTGTCGTAAGAGAAAAAGAAAGTTTATCACTTACATCTCCAACTTTATGAATATCTCTTTTCAGAATGGGATATGTTTCCTTATCGCTAAGCAGAATACAAATATCATCGCATAACTTAAATTCACAATCCATCGCAGAAGTAATTGCTGCTCCCTTGGCAACCATCCATTGATACCTGTTTTTTTCATCATCAAAAATAATTTTATCTTCACCAAACATGGAAAGAATCATATCTGCAAAGGGTCTTAATCCGCTGGAACCGCCGGCAAGAATCACTGCATCAATCGTTTCAGGACTGACCTTTGCTTTTTCCATCACTTTTCCAATTGCAGGAAGAACACGTTTTGTCATGAGCGGCGTGATAATATCTGAAAACATATCATAATCAATATCTACCGGCTTTGTTCCCTCTCCCAAAGTGATTGTGTAGTCATCATATTCAGAAAATTCAATTTTCATCCGTTCGACTTCGTTCATCAGCTTATCTTTTCTTTTGGGATTGAGTTCTTCAAAAGAAATTCCCGGATAAATCCTCGGCATCATTCTCAGAGCAAGTTCCTGGTCAACATCATCACCACCGAATTTTACACCATATACCGCATCTTCATATATCCGATTATGTTTGAGATTCAATATACTCAAATCTAGAGTACCACCACCGAAATCAATCACCATTACTTTAGAGAATGCTTTAATCTCCTGTACTTTAGAGATATAGGCGGAAGACGATTCACTCACAAAACCTTTGACTTTAATGCCAACACTTTCAGCAGCTTCAAGCAAATCCGTTCTTGCTTTGGCAGAAAAATCAACAGGGATGGAGAAAATGGCTTCTTCAAAATCTGGTCTTTCTCTCCGGACTGTATTCCGGACATAAGCTAAAAATAATGCAGTCAGCTTTTTGCCATCATATCTGATACCATTAACAACAATTTCTTCATCCGTACCAAGCAGAGATTTAAAAGATGTGATAATTCTGTAATCCTCTGCATATTCGTTAATTTTCTCTTTTATCTCTCGACCATATTTGAAATCTTTCTGATTTGTTCTGGATATGGCAATACAAGAACTGAATGGTGTAAGATCTTTCCCATCCGTGCCGAAACCTGTTTCGATTGTTCCTTTGCCTTTTTCGTAATTGTACAAATACACAGATGTATTTGTTGTACCGAAATCTATTCCATAATATACGCCACTTTTCATTCATCATTCCCCTTAAAATCTATACCATTTCTTTTCAATGCACGGAAAATCTTTTTAATAATTGCCTGTAAAGAGTTATAATTTATTTCGCTGACCTCCGAACATTCATATTCGATCCAGTCTTCATATAAGTTTGAAAAATCTTTGTTGAAAGCCGCACGAATCTTCTGGGCTTCCAATGATGCTTCACGACTATTGATTGCATATGCTTCTTTTAATTTTTCATCAAGTTCAGCATTGATTTTTTCCAGTTCAACAGCTCGATCAGCAAGCTTCTCTGTATCTTGAATCTGTTGTTCCAGTTCGGCAATTCTTGCATTTAATCGAGTATTTTCAGCAGAAAGCTCCTGATTCTGATTTCTCGCCATCGTGAGTGAATCAATAATCGTACTCAGCGATGGGACAATAGCTTCTCCGAGAGCTGACAAATCTTTCTGAATATTGCAATAGAGACGATTTGCCGTTGCTTCTATAAATTTCTCTGATATAGCTTCTGTTTTGTCCGAATGACCAGAATCTTCTATATCTGACTTGCCAGACACAGCTTTTGTTTCTTTTGTTTTGTTCGCTTCAACAATCGGCTCTTGATGACTGGAATTTTTGATATTTTCTGGAACAAATCCATATTTCTTTGCCCAATCTGTGATAAACTCCTCATATCGGGCATCAGACAAATCAGGATAAATTGAATTTGTCACATTCCAGATATTAAGAAGCGAATTTCGATTGATATTAGAATAGTCAAGCAGATAGATTCCGCCCATTGTATTATTGACTAAAGTATGGAACTTTTTTTTGTTTTTTTCTGATTTTATGGCAAATTGTGCAATAAACGTGACAAGTTTTGGAAGCTGTGTTGATACCAGTGCTTTCTCATGATAATTCTTCATGACAGAAGAAAGCACAAAAACAAATTTCTGCACATAATACTGAGATTTCCCTGCATCTTTATCCATGGACAAAAAAGCTTTCAATAAATTGTCAAGCTGTTCAACAGGAACAGCTCCTGATTTCGTCAGAGACGAAAAATATATCCGTGTCACATCAGCAGAAAACCTTGCAAGCTGCTCAGCAACATCCATAACATCCGCATCTTTTGCAAAAGTGATATTGCCTAAAAGATCTGATACTTCCTGAGTCTTAGTTTTATTCAGTGAAAAACGATTATTTTTATATTCCTGATAAAGCACATCAAGTCTTTTTTTTATTTCTGCGATATTATCCATCTTTCTTATTCTCCTTATCAACTAATCAATGTAATCAGATTGTCATCTATCTGACAATATTCTTTTATTTTGCTTGTGATAACTTGCAGATCGGAATAGCTGTCAATCTGCATTACCTGTACTTCATTGGATAATTTACGGCATCCAGCAACGGGAACTACTTTACGATAAAATACTTCATTTCCATTGATGCAAATTCCTTGACCGGCAATTCTAGCCATAATAAAAGGTCGATAACTGATTGCAAACTCACAAATTTTGCATAATGCATCTGAACAACCATTCGTCCTGATGATGTTCCCATTAAGTCTGAGTATGATGCGCCTTGTTTCAACTGAGAAAGTAGAATCTTCAGAAAGCTTACCAGATGCAATAGTATGATTTTCTACAGCATCATAGATATAATATCCATCCTCTATTTCTTTCAGTTGGTCACTTGCGGATAGAATTGCATCTATCTCACTTTCTGGAATAGGGTGAATACCTTCATTAGTAAGAAGAAATTTTACTTCGTATGAACTAAAGCCGTCCTGATACTGCAAGTTATCTTTGTTTTGCCTAATTAGATCAATAATTTTATCTGCTAAATTACTATTTGTTGCTGTTTGAACATTTTGCTTTGGCAATTCATCAGCGATTACGGACTGATGTGGCTGTTCCGGAACTTTTATCTCCGGACTTTCATCACCCATCTTAGAAAGCATTGCTTGATTAAGAATATAGCTTCCTTTGCCAACTGACAGAATGGATTCATCTGTTAAACAAAGTGTAGCGATTGTACAAAGATTAATCGTTTTTCCATAAAATTCTTTAATCAGTTTTCGTAATGCTATTGATGTTAATCCGCCTTTATAACCTCGGCTTTGATTGATTTTTGTATCATCACTTGACAGAATAGCAATAATGGCTTCTTTCAAGTCAAATGGTCTCGTAAAATCCGGCTTAAAGGTTTTGTCAACTTCCGGTTCAGTAGATTTTACTGACACATCAGGGGCATTACTGCTGTTTTCCACCACTTCTTCAACAGGCAGTGAATTCTCTGCCAATTTCTGAGTATTATACTCTATCATCACACTGCGGTAATCAACAGAACATAAATCCATTAAAGATTTTATACGCTTGATAATATCTATTGTAGACAAATTGCTCTCTGCATAGAAATTTTCAAATATTTTGATAGGTATGCGTAATTCCTTCACAGAGTTGCTGTCTGCAAAATCAATGCTTCTTCCATATAATGATTTACCAATTTTACTTGTCAATGTATTTGAATTTTTTGGGCTGTCACAATAGATCGCTCTCAGGAATGTTACATATAAATCTCTCCAGCTTTTAGTGGCATATGTTCCGCCCTTAAACTGAAATAAAGTCGGTTTACAAGAAATACATTCTTCTGGATGATTAAAATCAACAATCTTAATATCAGATTTTTGAGGAGCTATTAATTCCGGATTATTCTTTGTTCTGATCTGCCTTTTGCGTAAATCCACCGAAATATCCGCAAATTGCACAAATTTGTTTAATGAAGCAATAAAAAGACTACCACTTCTAGCATTTGCATTAATATACTCATCTCTTAAAATGAGTGTTTCTATCATTTCTTTCGCATCAGTCTTAGATACAGCACCCAGAAGAGATTTTTTGATACCAAACAATCTTTGATAAAGTTTTTCCAAGTTATGAATACTAGAAATATAACCTTTCGCTGTATTGTTACTCACACCGCCATTTAGTAAAAGCCAATTGAAAAATGCTTGTTCTGACAAATCTATAGCTTCTGATTCAGGGTTATTCACAGTCTCTCTTTTCGAAGTGGAAAAAAATTCTTCTGTTTCTGTAGATACAACAGTAACATAATTTTCAACAGTTTCATAATAAGATTCACATAAATCATTCAGCCGGCGAAAACGTTTTCTTTTTTCACGTATTTCGCTTTGTGTCCTTTGATATTCTTCTTCGTCCTCTATATCAATCAATTCATTATAGATTTTCTGTAATTCTTTCAAGACTTCACGGATCGCTAATTGCATATCTTTAATATATAGAATTAACGCATCTTTCTTAAACGGCTTAAATTCCGAAGTATCTGGCTCAATATGATTTTCAGTAATAAATTCAGAAGACAATACATATAGTTGATAAATCAATCTTATCTTATTCAAACAGGATACAAGACTGTCCATCTCAACAGATTCCATGCAAATAAATTTCAGATATTCTTTCTCCAAAAGTGAATAACCATTGACAATATTTTGCACAAAATCAATCATACTTTTTTCGACATTCTGCTTGCTGAGATGCTTGTATTCTGCTACAATTCGGACAAGCAGAATTGGTCTTTGAGAATCAGGTTCTGTTTTTGCGACTTCAACAGTAAAATTATACTTTTCACTATCTATAGCAGGCACATATAATGATGCCTGTCCTCTTGGAATAAAACCAAGTTCTTTATTGTCTTCAGTAAACAACAATATCGCATTATCATCATGAGTATTATTTTTTTGATGTTTCATCACAAGTTTTTGATGTAAATACAAATTTTTATGATTTTCTGCCCGTCCATCATATTGTGTACCAACAATTTCTATAGTAGCCTCTCTTTGTATTTCTAAATCATCCATATAAATTATCC
>CAMWJT010000002.1 GCA_947174625.1 uncultured Ruminococcus sp. | reverse complement strand
AAGCGACAGAAATATCTGAAGATATTATAAAGAAGTCTGCTGAAGAAGCGACAGAGACATCTGAAGATATTGTAAAGAAGTCTGCTGAAGAAGCGACAGAGACATCTAAAACTTTTGTTGCGCCAGCAACACTGCCAGTGCTACGTACGCAGTCAAGCAAAGAGACTATTGGTCAAGCGGATATTATCTTTGTCATGGATACCACTGGGTCAATGAGTGATGTTATTGACAATGTACAGACAAATATCAATGAATTTGCCAATGTACTCAGCAATGAATATAATGTCGATGTCAACTATGCACTCATCGAATATAGGGATATCGAAGAGGATGGAAAAGATTCGACAGTAGGACATCGGTATCTATCATCCAATTGGTTTGCTAATGTGGATTTGTTCCGTAAAGAAGTTAATACACTAGATGTAGATGGCGGTGGTGATGATCCGGAAACGCCTTTGGATGCCTTGGAAATGGCCAGAAACTTTGATTGGAGAAGTGGATCTACACAGTTTGTTGTACTTGTCACTGATATTTATTCTAAGAACGATAATACCAGCAATATTGAAGACATGAATGAGATGGCACAGCTATTTGCCAAAGATGGTATTATTGTATCTGCCATTAGTAGTGATGAGATGTATTATAATAATCTTGTTAGTACCACTGGTGGGGTGTATGCAGATATTTACAGCGATTTCAGTAATGTACTTATTACATTTGCTGAAAAAATTGGTACTGAAACAAGAACAGGCGGTGACTGGATTCTTCTTGAAGACTACAGTGTTGTACAACTTGAGGGTGATGAAAATAATATTGAGCAACAAGATTCTGATGGTGATGGTCTTAAAGATTCACAGGAACTTGTATGTAAGATCACAAAAGATCTTAATCCACTTATACAGTGGGTACTGAAATATAAGGGAATACCTAATGAATATTATCAAGGCAAAACAACGCTGGATGTTTGGAAGTTCAACTCAAATCCAACCAAAATTGATACAGATAACGATAACTTGGATGACCTTCGGGATATTCAGCCAAGAAAGAAAAATTATTTTGCAGATGAAGTTAAGAAATATATTATGAAAGATATTATAAAAATGGATTCTGTACATGAAACGGATGATGATTTTTTAGTTATTACAACTTCTATTGCAGATATGTTGTGTGCTGTAAATGTCAATGAAATAGCGAATGGTGAAGGCGATCAGCTTGTAGTTCAATCTTTTTTTGATGATTGGTATCTTTACTTAATCGACAACAGCTCACCTACATTTGGTCTGTTCAAAATGAGAGAACAGGAAAATGATTCTTTAACTGGTGATAATGATGACCCTGGTGTCACGATTTCTTTCATATCTTTTAACATTGAAAAACTGGATGATGTTTTATTCAATAAAAAAAGCAATTCAGATTTGTATAATGAAATAAATAGGGTGACTCGTACAGGTAATTCCCATAATCAAAAGTTGCAGGAATACTTTTCTGATATACGTTCAAAAGGCTCTTATTTGATTGCTGATACGTATGTTAATAAAATTTCTGAATTAAGCAATGGTACGCAGATTTCTTTCCCTAATAATTATAACAATATATTAAAAGATATAAAACAAATCGATCAAATAATTCAACAAAATCCATTTATGGATAGTTCAACTTTAATAGTATTGCATAATCAAAGAATTGATTTAAACAGAGTTCCAGAGGCTTTACGCATGATTAATGAAAAGGTAGAAAACAAAATTTATTTTGAAGATGAAGGTTATCTTCTCATTCAAAATAAAAATGATTTGAATTACTTTGAAAGAGTTTCAATTCTTTCTGCATTTACCGCTGATATCAGTTATAATATGTTTGCAGCAGAAGTGAAATTCCATGCCGATGCTTTGGTAGACTGGAAAAAAATATTGCCTAAGTGGTATAAAGCTGCGATAAGAGCTGATATGGCAATTGGCGAGGAATATGAAAGCGGAATTTATGATAAATACTACGATCCGAATAGTAGTCTAGTCAAAGAACAGGCAAAAGAGCATGGAGAATACTAATTCATCCATCAGCTATAGAAAATTATTTATTTTATCAGTGGCAGCAATCATAGTATTATTAATGATATTATTTAAATTATCTCATTCAATCAGTATTAGATATAACGATTGGTGGATAATAGGCAATACAGTTGAAGCGGTAGAATCCAGATATGGTCAGTTTGATAAAAACATTGGTAATAAAAGAGGATATTATATTTCTTCAGGTAATAGCTGGGTTATGCCGGATCATTTATCTTGGTACTACTGGATGAAAGTGGATGAAAATGGTATAATTACTGAAGTATATATTGATTCCTCTCCTGGCGGATAGAAACACAAAAAGAAAAAAATGATTTCAGTTTGTTAGGATTGATAAATAAATATCAGACACCAGTTAGGAATATAGAAACTACAAATAATGGTTCTGCTGTAACAATCTTCAAATTCAAATAGGAAGTAAGCTGATTGATGAAACCGGTAACGATATTATTGTAGATTCCATTGCTATGAAAAGAAATGATGATCCGGAAGATATTCATAAAAGCACTATAATTCTGATAAAGTTGTGCAATATTCAGAAAAGTGCGGAATTGTTCATCACTTGATTCTTAACACATGATTCAACTCTCCTGCTTATTGCAGGAGAGTTTTTTGCGGAGTGTACAGTGAAATGCAAAGTGTAATAACATGAGTTCGAAGAAAAAAAGATAGAAAAAAACGCTGGAATCTGTTATAATGAGAATAATGATAAACTCAGAGAATAGAAAGGCGGCTTTTTCTATGGAACAAGTGGCAATATTTTGCTTGAAAGATTTCAAACAAAACAGATAGTGTTAACCCAATATCTGTTTTGCACGCTCCTTACAGAACTTGCAAAACAGACCATTCACTCCGTTTCATTTATTGGACAAAGTCTGCGACCTTGACGGCATGCTGTTCACAATTTAGAAATAATTATTTTCAAAAAATTTTTAGTTGGCTCTGCCAATCGGGAAATGCCCGAACCCTTTTATATGATATCCAAAAAATTTTTACTTTGCTGAAAAGAAATATATTGATTTGCAGTAAAAAAAATGGTATAATTGTAATTAAGAGGGAAAAAGTGCTGTGCATCTAAAGAACATGAGGTGATGTACATGCAGACAAAAAATATTGGAGATCGGATACAGTATTTGAGAAAGAAAAATGCCATGACACAGAGAGAGCTTGCGGGTATTCTGTATGTGTCAGATAAGACTGTGTCCAGCTGGGAACGAGGCAGAACGCAGCCGAATTATATCATTATCATAAGGCTTTCTGCGTTATTCTGCACATCCCTGAATTATCTTCTGATTGGAGAAAACAAGAACACTCTTTGACGTTAGTCAGAGAGTGTTTTTTATATTCTATGTTTTGTAGAATTTCATTGACTTATCATAAAAAATCCTGTACAATTAGTACATCAAAAGACAGCCAGCACAGTCTTTTCCCCTCTTAATTTATCTTTATGCTTCTGGTTTCTCAGAAGCACTTTCCGGCAGAGTAGAGCAATGGCAGCTCGCAAGGTTTACCCTTGAAGCAGACGGTTCGATTCCGTCCTCTGCAACCAACCTAACACGTAAGTAATAAAGAACGTCTTTTCTATTGTATATATAAGGATGTTCTTTGCTGTATCAGGAGAAAAAGAAAAGGAGAAACCGGATGGCATACAAACCTTGTCCACGCTGTAAGAAACTGATACCGCAGGGGATGACGTACTGTCCTGATTGTAAATTGATTGCAGATCGTGAACGGCAAGAGCGATTGAAAGAAAAACAAAAGCGATACAACCATAGTCGAAATCAACGAAATCAACAATATAGAGCATTCTACCATTCCAAAGCATGGAAGCAAATGAGCCGTGCAAGGCTTTCGTTTACTGACTGGCGGTGTGAAGCACATCTGGACAAGGGCTGTACAGGATTGGCGGTGGAAGTTCATCACATCAAACCCATACAGACTGTGGAAGGATGGGAACATCGGCTTGACTGGGATAACCTGGAAGCCGTCTGTACACACTGTCATAATCTCCGGCATCCGGAAAAACTGCACAAGTCTGATCCTGATGTGATTGATCTGAGAACTGTCCGGAAATAGGGGGAGGGTCAGAATTCTGTGAAACTTTTTTAGGAACAACGGTGTAAAAGGTCTAAACCGTAGAAAAAATTCCCTAAATTTTTTAAAAATGATAAGAGGTGATGGCATGGCAAGACCAAGAGAACCAGTCGGACTCATCATGACCAAAGGCAAGAAACACCTGACAAAATCTGAAATAGAACAGCGACTGCGTGCAGAAGTTAAGCCAATTGCAACAGACATCAGACCGCCGTCTTATCTGACGGCAAAACAGAAAAAGTATTTTCTGGAAATTGCCGGACAACTCACAAAATTGGGCGTAATAGGTGATACAGATATTGATGCACTGGCTCGCTACGTTACGGCGGAAGAACTGTATCGGCAGGCAGTCAAAGACATCCGTTCTGCACAGAAAACACAACCGGACAGCTCGGATTTACAGGCTTTTACTGACTGGGCTGCCATGATGGACAAGCTGGACAAGCGGCAGGAACGATATTTCAGACAGGCACATACCTGCGCATCAGCACTCGGACTTACAATTACATCAAGATGCAAGCTTGTGATTCCACAGAAAGAGGAAGAAAAGAAACAGAACCGCTTTGCACAGTTTGACAAAGCAGTGAACGAAAATGATTGACAGGGTGACAGAATACGCAAAGAAAGTTGTCTCCGGGGCAGTCGTCTGTGGTACTTTACATTTGCTTGCCTGTCAGCGTCATTTGCATGATCTTGATCGCCAGAGAACAGAAGCGTTCCCATTCTATTGGGATGTGGATGCGTCACAGGAAATTATTCACTTTGCGGAAAGTTTAAGAATCTCAGAGGGAACAGAGGTCAAGCCGCTGCGGTTGATGGATTGTCAGGCATTTGATCTGGGTAGTCTGTTTGGCTGGAAGAAAACTGTCAACGGAAAAAGAAGATTCCGCAGACGGTACAAATCAATCTCAAGACAACAGGGAAAGACAATGGAGAACGGCATTATTGCCGCTTATCTCATGGCATTTTCCGGGTATCACAAAGGGAAATTATTCACAGTTGCTACAAAAAAACGGCAGTCCCGTTTAGCATGGGAAGAAACCCGAAACTTTATCGAAGCCGACCCTGATTTGCTCGCCTATTTCCGGATTCAGGATTACAAATCAATGATTACAGCTCATAACACAGGCTGTACACTGGAAGCTCTAAGCAAGGACAGTGGTCTGGATGATGGTTTCCGGTCGATCTATTCGTCCATTGACGAACTCCATCAGCACAGAGATAACCGTATTTACAAAGCGATTTACAACGGCACACGTTCACTTCCAGAAACACTGGTCTCTATGATTACAACAAGAGGCGACAATTTGTCAAGTTTCTGTAAAGAGATGGACGACTATGCCGTGAAGATTCTCAGGGGACTGACAACTGCGGAAGATTTCTTTGTTGATATTTACTGCATGGATTCTGGAGATGACATCTGGGATGAAAAGAATTGGGCGAAATCCTGCCCGTTTTCTGTTATGGATTCTGAAAGGCTTGCAATTCTGAGGCAGGACGCACAGACCGCTAAAGATATGGGTGGTATGGATCTGAGAGACTTCGTCTGCAAATGCCTGAATATGTGGGTGAAGAACACTGACAATCAGTACATTGATCCGGATAAGTGGAAGGAATGCGGTTCATCCAGGACTTTACACCACATAGCAAACGATCAGGGCTATCGTCAGGCTTATGCTGGTGTTGACCTGTCTTCCGGCGGAGATCTGACAAGTATTGCACTTGTGTTTCCAATGGGAGAAAACAAGTTCTATATTTGGAGTCACAGTTTCATGCCTCGTGGTCGAATGAACGAACACATTGAAACAGACATAGCACCTTATGATCTGTGGGAACGCCAAAAATTAATCACAGTGACAGGCGGAGAAAGCTGCTATATGAATGATTACAAATTTATCATTCGTTATTTGCATGAGATTCAGGACACCTATCACTTGCAGTTTTTAGGAATTGGCATTGACGTTGCAAACGCTGCTGGTGTTCTGCAAGATCTGGATGAATTCGGGTGTCGGGTTGTGACAATCACCCAGTCGGCAAGAAATCTGAACTCTGCTACTGTTGCTATACAGCTCTACGTCAAGGGACAACAGATTGAGTACGACAAAGACAACGAATTACTGACATGGTCTTTCATGAATGCGGCAGTTGTAAGGGACAGTTATGACAACATCAAGATTGACAAGCGGAGAGTGGCAGGACGGAAGCAAGAAAACAAGCGCATTGACCCTGTAGACGCTGTTATAGATGCTTTTGCACTGATGCTCATTGATGAGAGCGATTCCAAGCCTGTCAACGTTTCGGACGAACTCGACGAATACCTGAAATTGATGAAGTGGAGATGATAATTTGGAAAAAGAACAGTTCTTGCAGCGGCTCAAAAAGGCATGGAACATCCTGACAAACAAAAATTACAAACGTACAGCAGAATACAACCAGCTGCTTGATTTTCTTGGTATTTCCAAGGATTTGAATGATAGTGAACTGAAAGAAGCAACCTATTTCGGCTGCATGAAAGTATTGTCTGAATGCATGGGAAAATTGCCGCTGAAAGTGATGCAGCACACTGAAAAGACCGGAACGCTGTCAAAAAAGGAGCATCGTTTCTACAGAGTCCTGCTGAAACGACCAAATCCATATATGACAGCATCCACATTCTGGGGCTTGTTGGAACTATGGCGGAATCATTATGGGAATGCTTACGCTTTCATAGATCAGCGGATACCAGAATGCCCGCAATTGTATCCTCTTGACCCGACAGAAGTCACAATTTACTTTGATGATGCGAAACTTCTTGCAGATGTTCCGGATGTGTACTACAACTACACACATGGAACTTGTAACATTGTTCTGAAATCCCAGGAAGTACTGCATTTTAAGAATTTTATGACAAGAGATGGCATTACAGGCATTCCGACCCGTGACATGATCGGCGGAATTATCGAGGGAGCTGTTAAATCACAGAATGTACAGAATAACTTGTATCAATCCGGGATGACTGCAAAAGCGGTGCTGCAATACACAGGATCACTCAACGACGATAATGTAAAGGCTCTGAAAGACGGGATTACAGCATATGCAAGCGGTTCTGGCGGTACGAATTCAGGCGGCATTATACCAATTCCATTAGGATTTACGCTAACGCCGCTTAATATTAAGCTGACAGATTCTCAGTTTTTAGAGCTGAAACAATATTCCGCCTTGCAGATAGCATCAGCCTTCGGCATCAAACCAGATCAGATAGGCGATTACACAAAGTCCAGTTATGCCAATTCAGAATCACAGCAGATCTCTTTCCTGGTGGATACCATGCTGTTCATTATCAAACAGTATGAGGAAGAAATCGAAGAAAAGCTGTTGACAGAAAACGAAATCCAAAAAGGATATACTGTCAAATTTAATACCAGGGTTCTGATGCGTGTTGACCAGTTTACACAGATCAATTCCATCTCAACAGCAATCAGTAATTTCCTGTATATGCCAAACGAAGGAAGAGAATTTCTGGATATGTCCTCGGTGGATGGTGGTAATCAGCTGATCGGCAATGGCGGTACGATTCCGTTGCAGATGGTAGGCGAACAATACAGGAAGGATGGTGAAAAAAGTGAAAATGATTCAGAAAAATACGCTGATTAGTTCTGGAGTTGTCACGGATGAAGCACTTGCACAAATCAATCAGTTTGCATTAACGCCGCTTACAGTGGAACAGATCTTCACTTTCAAAGCTGTGCTGTGTGATAATGAAGTTGACCGTACCTGGGAACGATTCTCAGATGATTCTTTAGAAAAATTGGCGAAATTGATTGTAGGAAGAACGGTCATCAAGAATCATGTGCCTGATGCTGATAATCAGGTAGCACGGATTTATTCCGCAGAAGTTGTTGACACTGGACAGCTGACAGGCTACGGAACGTCTTACAAACAGCTGATGGCTTTCTGCTACATGGTGAAAACATCCAGCAATGCTGACATGATTGCTGAAATTTCGGGCGGTATTCGCAAAGAAGGAAGCATTTCCTGCTCTATCAACAGCCGGAGCTGTTCAATTTGTGGAAAAAATTCTCTTGAGAGTTATTGTTCTCATCGTCCAGGCAAAGTCTATGATGGAAAGCAGTGCCATTTTGTGTTGGATGGTATTGCAGATGCTTACGAATTTTCCCTTGTGGCAATTCCAGCGCAAAGAAACGCAGGCATTGCAAAGGCTTACGAACCAGAAACAAGCGAAATTGAAGAATTACAGCAGAAAATCAGATTACATCTGCTGAAATCCAGAATGTGAGGTTGACAGAGTGAAAGATTATGTAAAAAAAATCACAGAACTGAATATGCTGATTCTTGCAGCATCTGAGAAAGCTAAGGAATACTTATCTCAGGAAAACAAGGACATCGAAAAAGCAACCCAGGAACTTGACAAAGCAGAAAGCCTGGAAAAAGAGAAAAATGTATACGAAAAGCTGATCCAGCGTGAAAAAAAGGAAGCTGCTGAAAAAATGAATCAGATCCCACAGCCTGTAAGCACTTCTGAAAAGGCTTTTGCAGATGCATTCCGTGCAGGATTTCCGATTCATAAAAACGCAAATGAATCTACGCCAGCCGATGGCGGCTATACCGTGCCGGAAGATATCCGTACAAAAGTGGAACAGTACCGTGATGCAAAATTCTCCCTCCGTAAATTGGTAGACGTAGAAAACGTTACAACCAAAAGCGGAAGAAGAACATTTCAGAAACGTGCACAGCAGAGTCCTTTTTCTAAAATCGGTGAAGGCAGCAAATTTGGAAAAAGAACAACTCCACAGTTTGAGATTATGACATATGATGTCGCTAAATACGGCGGTTATCTGCCTGTTACCAATGAACTGTTAGCGGATTCTGATGCCAATATCAACAAAATTTTAGTAGAATGGCTCGGCGACACCAGCAGAGTAACCGATAACTATTTGATTCTGGAAGCACTGAACACCAAAGAAATCACAACGTTTACATCGCTGGACGAGCTGAAGCATGAGATTATTGTAACGCTCGGTCAGGCTTTTGCTGATACTTCCAGCATTATTACCAATGATGATGGCTTGTTCTGGCTTGACACACTCAAAGACAGTGAGGGCAGATATTTGCTGAAATCTGATCCTACAGGGGTGCTTCCTAACCGTCTGGCAATCGGTACAAAACTGATTCCGCTGATCGTTGTCCCGAACATGGACTTGCCCACGGAAAACGAATACTCTGCTACAGAAGATACAACGGTCAAGGTTGACACAACGTACTACACACGTTCGGGATCTGGTACAGCAGAATCTCCGTACAAGTACACAAAAGTCGAAAATCCTGCTGGCAACCCGAAAACAAGCAATTACTATGTTGTTTCTGCGCTGCTTGTTCCGATGATTACAGGCGACATCAAAGAAGCCGTCAAGCTCTTTGATCGTAAGACATTGCAGCTCAAATTGTCTGACATTGCCGCTGTCGGTTCTGGGGATGATCAGCTGAATGCTTATGAGGAGGATCTGACTCTGATCCGTGCGTTGGAACGTTTAGATGTGAAAATCAAGGACAGTCAAGCATATGTCAATTGCAGGCTGAAGCTTGATGCTTATAACTGATAGAGACATATGGCATTAACGACAGAAGAAGCACTGTATTTTCTCGGAATTGATTATGCTGATGAAATGATAACTGCAAATGTGAATGATGCAATTTCTATGGCGGATGCCGTATTAAAGGGTGCAATCGGGGATGATGTATTTCAGTATTTCCCCGATGACCCACGTCTGAAACATCTGCAAAAACTCTATACGGCAGATGCCTATAACGAAAGATATTTACAGTTATCATCCAACACCAAATCAGCCAATGCCCAGCGTTATCAGATTCAGACTTTGGAACTACAGCTCAAACTGGAACTCAGACGAAAAAAGGAAGAATTGGTATGATATATGACAAACCAGTTAGCATTCAGAAGCAGAATGAAGATACAGAATACTGGGAAAATGTTGGTGATCGTTCTTTCCATGCAAGAGTGAACAAGACCGGCGGCAGTCAAAGCTTTGCCGCCGGTGCGGATCAATTTCCTGCAAGGCTGAATTTCGATTTCCGGTATTGTCAGGCACTGGAAGAAATTCGTTATCAACCGGAGCTGTACCGGATCATCTACAGGGGACACACATTTCAGGTCATAGACTACGATGATTATCTGGAACAGCACAGAACTGTCAGGATTGTGGGGAAATTGTATGAGCAATAACCTGGTAATCCGTCCTGAAGCTATTGGCGATGCAATTTCGGAGCAACTGGAACTATATCAAAAAAGTGTAGAGACAAAAGTGGACAAATGCGCTGCCAAAGCCGCAAAGGAACTTGTCCGCATCACAAAAGATACAGCATCATTCAATGCAAAGCACCACGGGCGGCATTTTGTCAATTGTATCGCAAGTAAGAAAGAAAAGAGCAGAATCGGAGTTTCTACTTATACATGGTATGTAAAAGCCCCGTGTCATCGTCTGACACATCTGCTTGTGAATGGTCACCCCATGCCAAACGGCGAACATTATGACGGCGATCCGTTTCTGAAGGATGCTTGCGACAAAATATTACCAGAATTTGAAGAAAATGTAAAGAAGGCGGTCAAAGATGGTAACTGATATTCTGAGAAATTCGGGCATTCAGTTCCGGAAAGCAAGATTTTTGAAACCGCCATCCGGAACATATGCCGTTTATACAGATGATATTGAAACGCTCGGCGGTGACAACCTGGTAGCGATCTATCATCATCAGATTACAATTGAAGTGTACGAACCTGCGCCAGACGATAACGCTGAACAGGCTTTGGAGCAAGCAATCTCTGATACTGGTACGCAGTGGGAGAAGCAGGACAGGTTCTGGATACAGGACGTACAGCGTTATCAGGTTATCTACGAATTTGATTATTACGAAAAAAGGAGAGTATAATTTATGCCTAATGTAGCAGCAAAGAGAAAAAAAGATAACATTACACTGGGGAGCGGTCATGTGTATCTCACATCATACACGGATACTATTCCTGGTTCACTGAACGCCATCAGATCGTACTGCATTGCGGATAACCTTTTAGGACATATCAAAGGCGGTGCAACCCTGGAATATTCGGAAGAAACAACCGAAGAAAAGGATGATTTCGGCATTGTCCGCAAAGTGGTCACAACCGATGAAACAGCCGTCTTAAAGATGGGCTTAATCACGTGGAATGGTGAGACGCTGAAAAAACTGATTGACCGCTGTAAAATCACAGAACAGGATGGCGTGCGAATCACCAAAATCGGCGGTGTTGGTAATGCACAGGGCGGATATTATGTCGTTATTTTCCATCACGAGGACAAAAAAGACGGCGATTTATGGATTGTCATTGTCGGCAGAAATACCGCAGGGGCAACACTGGCTTTTGCGACGGATGCCGGCACAAAAGTAGAGCCAGAGTTTACAGCAATTCCACACGATGAGGATGGCACTCTGATTCTGATGTTTGAAGAAATTGGCACAGGCACAGCTGCTTAATCGCAGGGAGGATTATAATCATGAGAAATTTTGATTTTGACTTTAATTCCATAGAACAGATAACCATGGGCATCACGCTGCCGAATCAGGAGAAAACTCGTCTAACACTGACAGTTCCGAAAGTTTCCCTCATTGAGAAATTGAGTACCAATGCAGAAAAGATCGACAAAATTTTCAAGGAAAAAAATAAAAGCACGATCAACGAGCTCTATCAGATAATTGCGGACATCATGAGCTGCAATAAAGAATTCCGGAAAGTCACAGCAGAGGAACTAAAAGACTGTCTGCTGTATGAGCATGTCAGTGCTTTCGTATTTGCATATATGGAATTTTTGACAGAAATTAAATCGGCAAAAAACTAACGTTGCCGTATTATCCATACATTCAGGATAATGCGGAAACACACAGCTATCAATATACAGTCATCACATTCTGGAAGCAGCTTGTAGTAGAATACACAGGACTTAACTTTCTGCAAATCGGAGAGCTGAATTTTCTGCAATATCTGACATGGCGAAAAGACGCATATATACGTCGTTTGGAACAGACAGAAACAGGACGTGAATATCTGGATAATGCATGGCGCATGGAACGCACTGAACCTGACAGAAAGTCACTACGTCAAAAGCTGAAAAAGGGGTAATTTGGATGGCAAGTCAGACCATCAAAGGGCTGACAATACAAATCAGCGGGGATACGACAAAATTAGGAACTGCCGTCAAGGATGCTGAAAACAAATCAAAAAGTCTAGGTAAGGAACTTTCAGAAGTCAATAAACTGCTGAAAGAGCCGGATGCCAATGCGGTAGAACTGCTGGCACAAAAACAGCAGATTCTAACTGAGCGGATTTCTGCTACCAAAGAAAAACTAGATATACTGAAAGCAGCACAAGCATCCGTACAGGCACAATTTGATAAAGGGGACATCACAGCCGAGCAGTATCGTGCATTTCAACGTGAAATCCAGTATACTGCCAATGCAATGCAGGGTTATGAAAAAGCGATTCAGCAGACCACAAAGCAGTTAGCAGAAGCCAAAGTAAAAACTGGGGAAGAAGCTTCTTCCCTGGATATGCTCAAAGCAAAGATTTCTTTGCAGGAGCAGGAACTTTCCAAATTAACGGATCAGTACAAGAATGTTGTCATTGCAGAAGGCAAAAATTCAACAGAAGCCAAAAACCTGGCTACACAAATCAAAACATTATCTACAGAACACCAGAACGAAAAAGTAAAGTTGCAGGAAGCTGAAAAAGCCACTGAAAGTATTACAGTGGCTGAAAAAACACTAACGGAGCGATACAAAGACCAAAAATCAGAACTCAGCGCATTAAAACAGCAGTATGTCAATGTTGTGGCTCAATATGGTACGAACTCCAAAGAAGCCAAAGCACTTGCCAAACAGATCAGTTCCCTGTCTGGTGAAATTGCCAAGGAAGATAAGAAGATACAATCTGCTGAAAAATCAGCCGACAAATTCGATAAAACTTTAGTTGATACTTCCAGCGATTCCAATAAGACTGCTAAGAACATAGAAAAATTAGGCGATTCCGCAAAAGATGCTGAAAATGGCTTTACTGCCGCCGCTGTAGCTGTTGGCACATTCATGGGCAATCTGGCTCTGAACGTGCTGAACGATGCCGCTAACCTGATGAAACAGATTGCAGATGGCGCACTGGATACAGGTGCTTCCTTTGAAGCGGCAATGTCACAAGTAGCCGCAACGCAGGGATTCTCTATCAGTGACATTCAGAACAATGTCGAAGGTGCAGCCTATACGATGGACTTGCTGACGGAAAAAGCAAGGGAAATGGGAGCTGCTACGTCCTTTTCTGCCGCACAGGCGTCTGACGGTCTGAATATCCTGTTAATGTCTGGCTACAGTGCAGAAAACTCCATTGAAATGGTAGAAAATGTTCTGCATGAGGCAGAAGCCGGCAACATTTCCATTGCAGAAGCAGCAAAGTATATTGCCGGAAGCATGAAGGGCTTTAAAAAGCAGTCTGCGGAATTTGCAGACAGTGCCGAAGCATCTGCCTATTATGCTGACTTAATAGCCAAAGGTGCAACATTAGCAGCTACTAATGTTCCAGAACTGGGACAAAGTCTTTCTGGTGTAGCAGCTACTGCAAATATTTATAACCAGAAAGCAGATTCTGTCACGGTTTCCCTTCTTCGCCTTGCAGAACAAGGGGAAGTCGGTGCAGGTGCGGCAACGGCATTAACTGCCGCTATGAAAAACCTGTATTCTCCTACAGATACTGCAAAAGCAGCTCTAGAAGAATTGGGTATTAGTGCTTATGATGCAGAGGGCAATACTCGTGATTTCAACGTAGTTGTTGGCGAACTGGATAACGCTTTAAGTCAGCTGACAGAGGAAAGACGCAACAGTCTGGAAGATGCTATCTTTGGTATTCAGGGACAAGCGGCATTTGATAAAATGGTTGTCACTTCTGGTGACAAACTTCAGAAATTCTACGACGGCATCGCAGAAGCAAATGGTTCAGCTGCATTACAGTCCGAAACCATGCTGGACAACCTGAAAGGCGACATCACCAAATTACAGAGTGCTTATTCTGATCTGGAGATTACTATCTACAATGGCGCAAATGAACCGCTTCGCCATGTCGTGCAAACAATCACAGATGATATGCTGCCAGCTATCAATCATCTTGTCAGCGGTGCAGAAGATGCTGATAAGGAAGTGGGTGCAGCAGTCGGCAGACTGGTTTCCACAATTCTGACAGAAATCAAAGGCTTACTGCCTGGGGTTACCAATGTTGCAAACAGCATTCTTCTGACATTAATGGAGAATCTTCCGCAAATGGCTGGCGGTTTCGGTGAGATGGCAATGACATTGCTAAATGGCTTGACAGATATTTTGCCGAAAATGCTTCCTGCGATGTCAAAAAGCATACAGCAGATTATTTCCAAAGCATTCAGTAATATTAAGAATTTAGCAGGAATTGTCAAAAAACTTGTTGAAATTCTTGCAGGCACTTTTCTAAATGAATTGCCGAAATTAGGCGCTACACTTGCAAAAGCTGTTGAGACCATCACACAAAAACTGATTCCTGCATTTTCAAAGCAATTTCCAGAACTTCTAAAAACAATCCTAGGGCTTATCACTAAAAATCTTCCAGCATTGCTGACAAGCTTAAAAATTGCTGTACAGTCGCTACTTTCCGGACTAACACCAATTCTTTCAGAACTAATTCCTGAACTGCTGAAAGTAATTGTGCAGTTCCTAAACGATGGAATTCCTATAATACTAAATGCCACTACTGACCTGTTTGGCGCAATTCTGGATGCTTTGCCAGACTTGATAACGGCACTTGCAGCAGTTCTTCCGGACATTGTCACAACCATCATTGATGTACTTTTAGGAAACGTCCCAGTTGTCCTTGACAGTGCAACAGCACTGTTAATGGCGATTGTGAATGCTTTACCGCAAATTCTCGAAGCCCTGACAACAGCGTTACCACAAATTGTAGAAAAACTGATTGATTTCTTCACATCCGAAGACAATCTGCAAAAAATCCTTGATTCTGCGTTTACCCTGCTGTCTGCTATGCTGGACTGCATTCCGGATGTGACTTCTCAGCTAGTCATCGCAACAGCTGATATTGTCATGGCAATTTTGACTGCAATTGGCGAAAAATTGCCGGATATGGCGCAGAAAGGTGCAGAACTGTTTGAAAGTCTGATTGAAAAAGGTGCTGAAATCATCCAGAAAATTATCCTGTTTGTTCCGCAGCTGATTACAAGCATTACCGGCGCAATTTCAGAACATTTTCAGGATTTGCAGGATGCTGGAATGAATATGTTCCATCAGATCGGCGAAGGCATTAAAAATATGATCTCCGGAGCATATGACTGGGGTGCTGACCTGATTGACAATTTTATCACTGGCATTTTTGGCGGTGAAAATGAAATCACCAAGGCAGCAGAGAATATCGGTGAAAGAATTTGGGAATATCTCCATTTTTCAGAACCCGAAAAGGGCAAGCTTGCCGACTTTTCCACCTATGCACCGGACATGATGGCAACATTTGCAAACGGTATCAATGAAAACGCTGGTCTTGTTGTGAATCAACTGATTGACTTTTCAAGCCGCATGGCAGAACAAGCACAAAATACAGGAAAACAGTTTCTGAATGGCGTTCTAAATTACACGGAAAAACTCCCTGGAAATTTAGGTGTTCATCTGACAAACACAGTAAACAATGTCATTGATTGGGGCAAAAATCTGAAACAAAAAGCTAGCTCTGCCACATTGGATATGGTGAATACAGTTGAAAACATTGCACGAGGACTTCCAGATAAAATGACTGAAGTCGGACGGAACTTAGTTCTTGGCTTGTGGAACGGCATGAACAGCTTGCAAAGTTGGATTTTATCAAATACTTCTGATTTTTGCAATAATATTTTAAATCAAATTTATGATACATTCGATATTCATTCGCCTGCCAAAACAATGGTTTATGTAGGAGAAATGCTAGACTATGGTGTTGCAGGCGGTGTAACTGAAAATCAGAACGAACCAATTAGAGCAATTCGCCAGATGGCACACAATTTGTTAAACGAAACCGCTGTCATTCCGGAGCGTTTACCGGTACAGCAACAGCAATATCAAGTGCCTGATATGCAGACTATCGCAACAAATAGCATTTTATCTGAAAAATTGGACAGAATTTTGCAGGCAATTGAGAATGGACAAGTTTTGATGCTGGACGGTAATAAACTTGTCGGAGCGACAGCAGACCGCATGAACTCAGCACTTGGACAAATTCAGTTGCTCTCAGCAAGGAGATAGTAATCATGCTTATCAATGGAATCACATGGAATAATTTGCATTCGCAGCTTGACTTTGGTGCGACCATAACAGAACGACAAACTCAACTGCCGGAAAGAGACAGAATCACAGACAGAGTGCCATATAGCAGCATTACACATGATTTTACTGCTTTGTACGGCAAGGCAAGTTATGCAGAACGCACTTTACAATACAAATTCATGATTTCAGACGAAAACGGAATCCAGTATCTAAAAGACCGTGTGGAACGCTTTAAACACTGGCTTTATGAACCAATCAAAAAATCTGCACTCTATGATGACATTGACAAAGAATATCATTTTTATGCCATCTGCACAAATATTTCGGAAAGTTACACAAATGGCGTAATAGCTGAGATAACTGTCACTTTTGCAGCTGATCCGTTCAAAATCCCAAATGTCACACCAGACAGGCTTGCAATCCCTATTTCTGACTGTCGTTATCCTGATATGGATGGCAGTGGGCATGTCAGTGCCGCAGATGCAGCCATGATACTGTCTGCGGCTGCCAATCTTAATACAGGCATGGAATCTGGCTTGACAGCAGAACAGGAACTGCTTGCCGATGCAGACCGTGACGGCAGAATCACCGCAAATGATGCGGCACTGGTACAGACATTTGCTACACAATGCGGTTCTGGCATCTGGGATAACAGTCCAGAAGGATGGACAAAATTTCTGAACTATCAGCTTGACAGAATGTCAGAGGTACTTTGATGTATATTATTGAGATTGAAAACAACGGTGTAACGGAGTTATTGCACGAAATGAATCCGCAAAGTCTGAGACGGGTGTCTGACTGTGACTTCACAGACGACCTTAATTCTGTAGATTCTGCTAATATCACTGTGCCGCTACAGAACCCTGCTTATGCCAATCTCCACGAATTAACGACACTTGTGAGGATTATCAACACCAGGACAGGCGAAACAGAATTTGACGGACGCATCCTGCAAATATCAGAAGAAAGCATGGACAGCAACGGCGTTATCACAAAGAAAGTCATCTGTGAGGGCGTATTAGGCTATTTATGCGATTCTGTGCAGTTATATCATCACTACCAGGACACTGAAGTAACTGGTTTTCTCGCCAGTTTGCTGGATTATCATAATTACATCATGGGCTGGCACAGCCCGGAGCGCTGTATTCTATTGGGAGCTGTGACAGTACACGGAGATGCAAGCAAAACTACCGCACAGCGTTCTACCATGGAAGAAATCAAGGAGAACCTAATTTCACGACTTGGAGGCATTCTGCACACCAGACGGAACGAAAACAATCAGATCGTATTAGACTATTACCGGGAGGAGGACTTTGGACAAGTCTGCACAGATACCACAGTAGAAATTGCGGTCAATATGAAGTCAATTTCCTCCGGCACAGATACAACAGGAATTATCACGAGACTATATCCGCTGGGCTGTCAGATCAACGATGAAACATCGGAACGGCTGACAATCTCTGGAGTGAACAACGGCTGTCCGTATATTGATGATGAGGATGCTATTATAAAATACGGCGTGAAATGTGGCACTTACACCTGGAATGATGTCACTCTTCCCGAAAATCTTCTCACCAAAGGGCAGGAATATTTAAATCAGTCCTGCCAGATCAAGAAAAACTATCAAGCAGTTGTGTTGGATTTATCCACCATCGGAAAGGCAGCAGACAGCTTCCGGGCAGGGAACACTTACCGATTTGTCAACCAATTGATTGGTCTTGATGAATACTTGAAGATCATTCGCAGGACGGTCAACATTTTCAGCCCGTATCAGCCAACAATTGAGATTGGTGACAAAACAGAAGCTGTTACAGATATTGTAACACAAACAAGAAATTATGTAGAATATGAAGTGCCAAAACAAAAATCAGAGATCTTACAGCAAGCGAAAGACAATGCTTCTGCTTTGATTACTGCCGCAACGCACGGTCATGTCGTTGTAGAGCCAGAAGAAATTCTGATTATGGACACGGACAACAAAGACACTGCAACGAAAATTTGGCGTTTTAACATCAATGGCTTGGGCTATAGCCATAGTAATGAACCCGGTGGAGCATATAACGGAGAATATGGCTTAGCTATGACCATGGACGGGGCAATTGTTGCCGATTATATCACGACTGGGACGATGTATGCTGACCGGATCAAGGGCGGAACGCTAACCGTCGGAGGCTACAACAATGACAACGGTGTGATCAACGTCAGAAATTCAAATGGCGAAGTGATTTGCTTGTTCGATCAGAACGGAGCTGACATTCTGGGCAGTATCAAGACAAGAAACAACTCTGACTACTGGATGAAACTTGACGGTGGCAGTCTGATCGGCGGTCAGGGCGGTAACACCTATACTACCATCAATGCGACTGGACAAATCACAGACGGCGACAATCACATCACTTATAACGGACTTTTAATTGAATCTGATGCAATTGATTTCAGATGCAAATTATTTGCGATTAATGGCGGAACTGGGACTTCTGGAAACATGACTCTTGTCAGCAATATAGAGCTACAGGAATCCAGTATAGAAGTTGTAACCAATGCATGGATGGATGAAAATGGCTATTTACAAACAAATAAAGCAATCATTAACTATATATCAGGCTATAGCATTGGCAGCATAACCTATTATTTTCAAAATGGTATTATGGTGACTGGTTTAAATTAACGATAAGGAGAATTTATGCAGACATTCAAATTTTTTGATACAATGCCAACCATGGAATGCTTGCAGGGCGACACACTGGAAACGTTTCAGATCCATATCGAATCTGATTCACCAGAGAATTTTACAATGCAGCTCATCCTGGAAGATCAAAAATTGCTTGGTACAGCAAAACTCACTAAAAATTGCACTTTTTCAGATGGTTGCTTCCAGGCTCAGCTTACCAGTAATGACACGGCTGGTCTGCACGGAACGTATTACATGCATTTCCGGCTGAAGAATGCTGACGGTCTGAGCTATCGGAAACTTGCTGGTGTTTTGATTGTCAGACCAACAGTACAAGGGAGTTGATTTTATGGCATACACCGGAACAGGAACAGAAGAAGATCCATACTGCGTCAATACTCTGACAGATTTTTTGGACTGCATCAAAAAAGCTGACAGCTATGTGAAAGTCATTGCCGACATTGATGCAGCAGCTGACCCATCCTATACGGGCGAATTGACAGAATCTTTGGAAATTACATGTAAACGTGTTTATGCAGATAAGCAAAAAAACATCAAAGGCATCACGGTCTATGCGGCTAATTTTATCAATGTCACGACGAGGGAAAACATCCAGATAGAAAACTTATCTTTTGTGGATTGTGAACACAAAAGAACATTATTTTATCCAACGATTAACGCATCTTACGGGACTAAAACATTTGTAAAGTGTAAATTTTCTATGAAAATGGTAGGCTATTACGGACTTTTTTCTTCGAGTAGTATCAATTTTATAAATTGTGCCGGAAATCTGACCTATGTGGCGGCAACAATGGCTTATCCATTCAGCAATTCTACATTCGAGAACTGCAATTTTATTTTGCATGATCTATGGTTCAATAGAACATCTCAATATTTGATCGCATATTCAGCAACAAAATCTGGATTCATTCTGATAAATCCGAAATTTGGTATAGGTGGAAGCGGATCTTTTTCACTTTACCGATCAACAAATGAACATTGTTACGTTGTGCTTGCTGATCCGGAAGTCGATGCTAATGTAACAGTTAATCTTACACAATCAGGAGCAGCTTCTAACACTTCCCTTGTTGCAATACAAAACAAACCGGAAAATCTGACCGTTGACACAAGACTAATAGAAGTTACACCTGGTCAGCTGAAAGGTAAAGAATATCTTGCAAGCATCGGATTTTTTCCATAATGAAAAAGGTGAACACACATGAGCTGGACTGAAACTATCTGGTCACAGGATGACACAATTAATAACGGCTATCCATTTATAACAGATCCTGGAATTGCTGAAAAATACAACTATACTTCTGTCAAATCCATCTGGATTATCCAAGAAAACGAAAACGGCGGTTATCCGGTGATAGCAAATTCCGGCATTGCTGAAAAATACGACTATACTTCCGTCAAATCCATCTGGAAATTTAAAAATAATGTAAATTTTGAGTTTCCTTATATTATCGACATGGCAGAAGAAAAGCCGGATGCTCCTGTTTTTCGTTCGTTTTCCATGTCGGGACTCAATGCAGGATTTCGACAGACCAATTCTTCTTTCATGTTAAATACATCTGAAAATGCTGTTTTCCATTTTCCAGAACGAAAAAGCATAATTTTCAATTTCAGGATCGCCGATACCGAATTAATCCTGACGAAATGAGGTGAAAGAAATGCAATATATGATTATGATTTTTATCATCACGGGACTTGCTGTCGTGGATTACCTGACTGGAATCATTAAGGCTTACTGCAATAATGCCATCAGTAGCCGCAATATGCGGATTGGTGGTTTGCATAAACTTGCCGAAATCCTGATCATGACAGCATCCTGCGGTCTGGATCTCGGCATCAACGTGCTGGGCAGATATTACGATGTTAACGAATTTTCTATGATCACAGGCGCAGTCACAGCGTTCTGTGTCTTTGCCTATATCGTCATCATGGAAATGATTAGCATTTTTGAGAATTACGCTGAAATCAATCCAGAAGCGCAGTGGGTTCTCCGGATCGTGAAGCGATTCAAAAATTTCAATCAAAAGGAGCAATGAACAAAGAAATCCACCGGACAAACCTTAAAATTTCTGAAAAAATGGAGAAAAATACAAATGACTAATACACAAAAAATCTGGGACAAGCTGATTTCTGCCGGTATGACAAAAGCCGGAGCTGCTGGACTGATGGGGAATCTTGAAGCAGAATCTGCCTTGAATCCGAAAAACTTGCAAAATACCTATGAGAAATCTCTAGGCTACACAGATGAAAGCTACACAAAAGCCGTCGATAACGGCACATATGCCAATTTTGTCAAAGATTGTGCAGGCTATGGCTTAGCACAATGGACTTACTGGGCGAGAAAGCAAGCTCTGCTGTCTTATGCCAAAGCCTATGGCAAATCTATCGGCGATCTGGACATGCAGCTTGACTTTTTACTGAAAGAACTGTCTGAGAGTTACACTGCTGTGCTGAAAATTTTGAAAACGACGGATAACGTTACGACTGCTTCTGATTGTGTGATGTGCCAGTATGAACGCCCGGCGGACACTTCTATAACTGCAAAAGCATATCGTGCATCACTCGGACAGAAATACTACGATCTATTTGCAGACAGAACCATTACAGGTAAACCAAGTAAGAGCATTGATGAGATTGCACAGGAAGTGCTTGCCGGACTGTGGGGAGACGGTTCTGAACGCAAAGAAAATCTGATCTGCTCCGGATATGATTATGACACTATCCAGACAGAAGTCAATAAAATCCTGAACGAAAAACTTGGAAAATATTTTTCTATTAGTGTAGATGGCAAGACCTATGCCGGAATCCTAATGGAAGAAAAATGCTAATGCTAAAACCAGTGTCGTGATTTCCGACGCCGGTTGGAAATTTGCAAGTTAAAGCGTCGGGGTCGCCGCATTCACAACGGACGGCAAAGCCGACCGTATTTCGAGAATTTTAGCAAGTTCGCAATAGGGGGTGTAAAATCAGTTTTCTGAGAAATCCGGGGTTGCAAGTATGAAAATGACGTAATTTCCGAAAATTTCTAGGTGTCGCAACAAAAAAAGGTCTTAAAACATGATATTCTCCCCCTCGTCTCTATAGACAGGGCTTTTATTGCATAAAAAATAATCTGACAGCCGTGTTGACTATCAGATCATTATAATTATTTTCTCAGTGATTTTTTATTTCATTTCTTCCAATTCTTTCATCAATTTTCTTTTTTCTTCAAGCAACAGTTTAAATTTTTTCCATATATCGTCTGCCATTTCTTCATAAGTAAAAATATTCTCGATGAACTTTATAAATATGACCTGTTCCACCTCACCAAGATCGAAGATACGGATAGAGCATACAAGACAGCACTCGATAGACTGGTTAAGACAGAAATCACACTGAGAAAAGCCTATCCTGACAGCAGAGATATTCTTAACGAGTACCAGTTGGCAGACATTGACCTGTATAATCTGCAATTGTAATGAGCTCCGCAAGGACTTCAAGGTGGGCTTACAGCTTGTCCTTGAAATGATTAAGCCGATAAAGTGAGGCGACAGTTATGAGCAGATACAAGAGTGATCAAATTGCCTACGATCCTCGAAAAAGAAAGATGTACTGATTTGAAGACTTGACATTAATACTGTAACTGTCACGCATTTCCGCTGTCAGCTCAACACTCAATTTCTCAAAAAGTTTTTTACGATAAAAGAAAAACTCGGAAACAGCGTAATATCACTGTTTCCGAGATCAAAAAAATGGTGACCAGTGCGGGAATTGAAAATCTCGACGCTCTTTTCGCAAGTTTCAGCAATATGCGGAAAAGCTCGAAAATACAGTATTTTATAACATATTTAAAATTGTCTTGTTTATATGGCTCGTGAGGCTATATTTGAGAGTATGATTTATATTTAAGTTTGAACGACTGTGCCTTATGATGCAGCTGTATTCAAATATAATAGAGTAT
>CAMWJT010000001.1 GCA_947174625.1 uncultured Ruminococcus sp. | reverse complement strand
TAGGTTCTTTTTGTTTTATTTTAAATAAAACATATAAACAATGGTTTTTTTTTTTTTTTTTTTTTTCGGGGTGCGCCTTGTTTGTATGCTTGTTTAAAACCTTGTTTTAAATATAATAAGGTATCGACCCCCTAACTACCTAGATTCATTTGCATAACTACCTAGATTCATTTGCGTAACTAACTAGATTCATTTGCATAATTCCCTAGAGAGTATTGACAACCTAGGGAATTTGTGCTATACTATTCCTGGAGGTGTTTTTCATGGCGAAATTAAGGGGAAATGAACTTGTTGAAAAACGAAATGTGTTGAATGAACTAAAAGCCAATAATATGACTTTACAGGAAATTCGTTTTTTCAGTATCTATCTTTCTAAAATCAATGCAAGAGATATTTCAACCAGAAAAGTCAAATTTCCGTTATCTGATTTTCAAAAGATTATGGATTTAGGAAGAATGAATATCCAGCATATTAAACAGGCTACAGACGGACTTCTCACAAAATTAGTACATATCAAGAATGAACGTGGCGGATATTCTGCATTTCAGTTGTTCAAAGAATGTACGGTAGACCAAGACGAAAATGGGACATGGTATGTGGAAATTGATGCACATGACAAGGCATTGCCACTGATGTTTGAGTTCAAGGAGTATTATTTCACTTATGAACTCTGGAACGTTCTGACACTTGCCAGTAAAAATCAAGTGAGAATGTACGAGATTCTGAAACAATATGAATTTATTGGGAAATGCCGTATCTCGTTGGAAGAACTCAAGAATTTTCTGGGAATTGAATCAAAAGAATATCCTCGTTGGGACAATTTTAAAACTTATGTTCTTGATAGCTGTCAGAAAGCTTTAGCAGAACATACTGACATCACATTTACTTATGAACCGATCCGAACAGGACACAAGTTTACTGCTGTCAGGTTTTTCATCCAGAAAAATGAAAACTATGTGGATCATTTGAAATTAGATGATTATATCCAGAGAAAGAAACCCATTGAAGTAACTGCGAAATCTGAGCTGCCAGAAGTCTGGATTCCACTTGACAAAAATACGGATGATGAGATAGCAGAGGCAATTTATGGTGATGAAAATCTAGCTTTTCTTGCCGGAGCATGTGATTATGAATTTTCTCCGCAGGAAACAAGAGTTTTACTTGATTATCTTTTTGCCATTGGATTAGTTGGCAGAGAGAACGGAGTGGAATGCTATAAACTGTTACGGCAAGCTTATAATAAATTAAATGCTATGCCAAATATTCCTAAAAAAGATTCTATGGAATCCAATGTTCATAACAGACGTTTCGGATTCATAAAATGGCTTTTTGAAGAAAAATATGATTTTAAAATTTAATTCTATTTCCAGAATCTTCGTAAAATCATTTAAAAGCACTGTAGAGACGTTTTAACAGAAAAATTGTAAAACAATACCCCTGAATTTCAGGGAGCTTCAAAAGGCATTCTGGACGATTCTGGAGACAGACAGAAATTTTACTGAATTTTCTCTTCATTCGCTTGCTTAAGGGGCAAAGTTGAGAAAAATTAACAAATTTGAATGTACAATGATATATTTTTGATCAAAATTTACTATTGACAAAACACGTTGTAGGTGTTATAATATAAAGCATAACATTGCTGTGTGATTCATCAATTGTTGGGTTATGATTGATTTGGTACAGTTAGTCATTTGGTTCTTGATTGTAATTATTCCCTCATTTTTATCGGAAGATTGTTTATTAGTTTTAATTGTTGTGACAAGATAGCATAAAAGACAGAACCCAGAATGGCTGGACTTCTGGGGGAGTGTTGGGACGATAGTTGGATTTTAGCATATAAATTGGCATGGATTGGATGATTTATGCGGATTATTAGATGAGAAATGGAATGGTTGAAAAGCAAGCATGGGTCTATTGTTTTGTTTATGAATGAATGGATTATTTGAATTTAGATCATTAATTGCTGATTTTGATTATAGACATAAGGATGAGAGATAATGGAAAAAACGAAAAATAATAAAAAACTCAAAGTCTGTTTAGTTGGTTCGTCAGGTGGACACTTGACACACCTTTACATGTTAAAGCCGTTTTGGGAGAACAAAGAACGTTTCTGGGCTACTTTCGACAAAGAGGATGCAAGAAGTCTTTTGAAGGGCGAGAAATTATATCCTGTATACTATCCCTCGAATCGCAGCATTAAGGCTCTCATCATTAACACACAGCGTGCTATTAAAATACTGAAAAAAGAACGTCCGGATCTTATTATTTCTTCTGGAGCTGCACCTGCAATTCCATTTTTTTGGATTGGTAAGTTTATGGGTGCTAAAACTATTTATATTGAAGTTTTTGACCGTATTGACAAACCGACCATATCTGGCAAAATCTGCTATCCTGTTGCGGACAAGTTTATCGTTGAGTGGGAAGAAATGAAACAAGTATATAAGAAAGCGATCAATTTGGGCAGTATTTTTTGATGCGGAGCATATAGGAGAGAGGTAAATGATATTTGTAACTGTCGGTACTCATGAGCAGCCATTTAATAGATTGATTGAGTATATGGATAAGTGGGCTGACGAGCACGATGAAGAAGTGATAATGCAAACAGGTTTCTCTACATATGAACCTAAGCATTGTGAGTGGAGCAAGCTATATCCGTATTCTCAGATAGTTGAGTTCGTAGAAAAAGCTAGAATTGTTATTACCCATGGTGGCCCTTCAAGTTTCATTATGCCATTGCAGGTTGGTAAGATTCCGATTGTGGTTCCTCGAAAAAAAGAGTTTGATGAGCATGTCAATGATCATCAGGTAGAATTTTCGAAAGCGGTTGCGGAGCGACAGGGAAATATTATTGTTGTAGAGGACATTTTTAAGCTGGCAGAGACTATTGCTGATTACGATAATATCTGTGGCTCTATGCCTGTATCTCTTAAGAGCAATAATAAGGAATTCAACAATAGGCTAGATAAAATAGTTGGAAAAATGTTCGCATGATTGGTCACGGTTTCCATAAGAAATCCAATACAAGCCTCTTCATAGATTGCACATTATCAAAAATAAGAGGAAACTATGAATGAAAAGAATCGAAAAATATACAGAATGCTGCCTTGTAGATACTCATTGAGTTTGTCAGGATCTGCACCGAGAACAACCTGATTAACTGCATCTTGAGCTATGTATTTAGTGGTGATAACGGAATTGAGGGAAATTCTACTGGAGGAATCAATAAACGAATGGCGAATTTGGCTAGTATCTTAAAAAAATCCTGTATGGATAGCGGCGAATGTATCGTTATAGATGATGAAACGCTGAAGCTGATCCAAAAAAAATTGTTAATGATAATGGAGGATATCATCAGCGTCTGTCAGGAAAATGGGATTGATTACCAACTTAGCGGAGGCACAGCGTTAGGGGCAGTTAGACATCATGGCTTTATTCCGTGGGACGATGATATTGATTTGAATATGCGCAGATGCGAGCTTGAACGTTTCCTGCCGCTGTTTCGTGAAAAATTTGGAGATAAATACTGGATCTGTGTTCCTGGCGAAACGGCAGACTACGATCAGATGATGGTTCATATCATGCTAAAGAATGTCCGTGCTCGCAAACTCATGGAAAAAAATGTAGAACAGTGCGGACTTTGTATTGACATCTTCCCCGTTGAGAATACTTACAATGATCCTGTGCGCAGATATATTCATGGTATGGGCTGTATGTGGTTTCGGTATGTCATGTCATGTCTACGATTTTTGTCCAATGCCGATGAGGTTCTGCGGTTCGGGAAGTTCAATAAGGAATTGGAACGGTATGCAAAAAAGCGCATCCATATGGCAAAGTTTTTTACAGTGATTCCGCAGAAGAAGTGGTTTCGCTGGAATGCGAACTGGATGAAGCAATGCAAGAACGAGAAGTCCAAATATGTGGTAATTCCTTCTGGACAGCACCAGTTTTTCCGAGAAATGTATGAGAGAGCATGGTTCTGCGCGTCTGTATGTATGACATTTGAGGGCAGAGTCGTTAATGTTACAGAAGGGTATGTTCAGTATCTAACAATTCTTTATGGAAACAACTACATGGAGATTCCACCGGAGTCCAAGCACGAACGTCATGTGATGCTTGAGATGGAAACGGAAAATTTGAAATAATGAGATGGAACTAAGATGGAAAAAATGACAAAAGAAAACTGCGGCGAGTACATCGATTTGGATGTATTGAAATTGCATTTGGTTGAGATGATGTCTACACTGGCAGAGTTTTGCGAGGTGAACGGAATTCGCTATTATTTATTCGGCGGTACCCTGCTCGGAGCAGTGCGGCACAAAGGTTTCATCCCGTGGGATGATGTTGATTCATTGATGTCACGTAAAGATTATGAAAAGTAAAAAAATGTTTTGAAAAGGAAATGGGGAACAAATTTTGGTTACACACTCCAGAGCATACACATAATTATGGACTTGGATTTCCTCGGATTCGAAAAAAGAACGGTATGCCGTTCTAGAGAGGATAAAAAAATCTGGAATGTGGTGTTTATGTGGATATCTTTTTGATGGAGAACACCTATAATTTTCTTCCTTTTCGCTATATTCATGGCTTTATGTCATTGGCATTAGGGTTCTTGCTTTCCTGCCGTCTTTTTTAAGAGAACCGTGAACTAAATATGAGTCTGGTTAAGGGAAATGCTGAGGCTGAGAAGGTGTTCCGGAAAAAAATTCGTATTGGCAAGGCGCTGTTAGGATTGTCGCTGAACACAGGGGTTCATGCATGAAATAATGTGAATCAAATGTGCAAGAATGATCATTCAAAGTATGTCACTGTTCCGGTTGGTAGAAAGCATTTCTTTAAAGAATGTATGAACGGGAATGGGCGTGTGAAATGAAGCGATGCGATTATGTATTTGACGGAAAAATGGTTCAGCTTTCTATTATGAAAGGTGTGCGCAAATATCTGGAAAAAATGTACGGTGACTATATGAAGCTGCCAAAGCCTGAGGATATTGAGAAGCATGTGGTCTTAGAGCTGAAACTCTAAGGATTATTTGAATTTTATGTGTATTGTAAAGTGAGGTTTCATATGACTGTAGCATTATTGACTGCTGCCGGTTCTGGTACCAGAATGGGGCAGGATATTCCGAAACAGTTTATCCATGTTGAAAATAAGCCGATTTTGATCCATACAATGGCTGCTTTTCAGGAGCATCCGCTGGTCGATGCAATTTTAGTTGTGACGATTCCTTCATGGGTCGATGTTGTACAGGCTTATGCAAATCAGTTTAATATAACTAAGCTCCGCTGGATCGTACCTGGTGGACAAACAGGACAAGAATCCATCTACAATGGTTTGAAGAAGCTTAGTGAGGAGTTGAAAGCGGACGATGTTGTAATGGTGCATGATGGTAATCGCTGCATGGTATCTAGCGAGATCATTTCTAACAGTCTGGCAACATTCAAGAAGTACGGCAGTGCTGTGGCTGCAATTCCGTGTGTGGAAGCAGTGTTCCGCAGTAATGACGATGGTATATCCTCAACCATGTCTATTCCCCGTGAGCAGCTTTTCCGTACCCAAACACCGCATACCTATACACTAGGTAAGCTTCTTTGGGCACATGATGAGGCACAAAAGCAGAGCATTACTGAAACTGCAGCATCCTGTACACTGATGCAACAGCTCGGTGAAACGGTTTATTTTTCCAAGGGTTCAGAGGAGAATCTCAAAATTACTACAATTGAAGATATGATGATATTCAAGGCACTGTTGCATACCAAAAAGGACAGTTGGCTGAAATAATCGGAGGAACTATGAAGTATTCTGACCTATATGAAGAAGAACTGCGAATTGTGTGTGAATCTGTTGATCTTTCAGATCTGAGGGATAAAAGCATTTTAATTACAGGCTGCAGCGGCTTGATCGGGTCGAGTATTGTTGACAGTTTGATTTATGCGAACCGCTTTCAGAATATGGGAATTACCATCTATTTGGCTGCACTAACAAAGGAAGAAATTGAGAAGAGATTTGCGCCGTTTTTGAATGAGCAGTATCTACACTATATATATTACAATGCTTTGAAAACGTTGGATTTCTCGTTTAAAGCAGACTATATTATTCATGCCGCAAGTAATGCGCATCCGGCTGCTTATGCGAAAGAGCCGGTAGAAACGTTGCTGGCGAATGTCACCGGCATCAAGGAACTATTGGATTATGCACGTTCAGCGGGTTCGAGTCGTGTACTGTATATTTCTTCTAGTGAAGTATATGGACAAAAGGCTAATTCAGATCAGCCATACTGTGAAGGTGATTATGGGTATGTCGACTTTTTGAACCCTAGAGCTTGTTATCCGAGTGGCAAGCGTGCTTCTGAAACGCTGTGTGCCTGCTATACAGCAGAATACCATGTGGACACTGTTATGGTTAGACCTGGGCATATTTACGGACCTACAATGACGCCGTTTGACTCTCGTGCAGCCGCACAGTTTGCACGGGAAGCAGCGGCAGGGAAGAATATCTTGATGAAGAGTGTCGGTACACAGCTGCGCTCCTATTGCTATGGTGCGGACTGTGCATCGGCGATTCTGACGGTATTACTTAAGGGTGCTTCGGCGGAGGCATATAACATCTCTAACCGTGATTCTATTGTTAGTATTCGGCAGCTTGCTGAGGCGTATGCAGCGTATGCTGGGTGCAGGGTGGAGTTTGAAGATGCATCGGTACAGGAACAGCAGAGCTTCAACATGATGGATAACTCCAGCCTTACTTCGGAAAAGTTGGAGGCTCTTGGATGGAAGGCGAATTTTTCTATGGAAGAAGGAGTACGGCGTACAATTGCGCTACTCCGGCAGCAAGCTGAGTGAGCAACTGTCAGATATACTGTAATAATGAGGGTGATGATTTTTGATTTATTATACTGGTCTTGCAAATCAAACGAGACAGACTGCTGGAGCAAAGGCTCCCTCTGATATTCTTGCACTTTGCGAGAAGAGAAACTATCAGTTTTTGCCGCTTCCACCGCCTGATGAAACACTTCCTAAGCCCATTCTTCAGCCGTGGAAGTATACACAGGCAGTCAAATTCTGGAAAACCGTTCTGAAAACCTTGGAAAGTGGGGATGTGCTGATATTCCAGTATCCGCTTTATGCAGGGCGTTTGTTGCCGCAGTATATCGATAGGATTCAGAAAAATGGAATTCGTATGATTGCGCTGATTCACGATCTGGAAACCTTACGGAAAGGCATTGTAGGTGCAATACAGGTCAATGAATCTGTTGTAGATCATCTGGAAAAAGAGATGCTTCCAAAGTTTGATGCGATCATTTGCCATAATGAGCGGATGAAGCAGTATATGATTTCGAGCGGGTATCAAGCAGAGAAGCTTTTCTGCTTGGAGATTTTTGATTATTTAAGTGATGTAGCTGTGCCTTCGCATTCTGGCAAAAGTGAAACGCCCTCCATTGCTGTTGCAGGAAATCTACTAAAAACAAAGAGCGGATACATCTATCATATACATGATGACGAACGGAATGCTGGACTGAGTGTAAATCTGTTTGGACTTTCCTTTGATGAAACATGTACAAATGAAAAAATGATCTATCACGGCTCTTTTCCGGCGGCGGAATTACCGGAAAAGCTGGAGGGGGATTTTGGATTGGTCTGGGACGGCCCATCCGTTGAGACCTGTACCGGAAATACAGGAGAATATTTGAAATACAACAATCCTCACAAGACCTCGCTGTATCTTTCATCCAATCTTCCGGTTATTGTATGGCGCCAGGCAGCGATTGCGGATTTTGTGCAGAAGTACTATGTTGGCATTGCTGTGGACAGCCTATATGAGCTAGAGGATGCCATCCGCAATGTATCCGATGAGGAGTATGTGCAGATGTGTTTGAACACCAAGAAAATCGCTGATAAGCTGCGCAGCGGATACTATTTTTATACGATATTGGATCAAGTTTTGGTGAAGATTGGGGGCGAACGATGATTTATGAAAATTGCCTCCGCACTGCATCTAAAATCCTCATTCCAAGCACGATATGTTATTCGTCCATACAGCATTACACTAGATAGGGAATTATTGTTCCTTTTGGTATATTCAATCTACAGTTTTACTGCGGTATTGAGCAGTTCATTGTTTGCATTTGCATCTGTGCTCTCTTCTTTAGTTATGTATGCATCCTGTGGAGTTTTGGTATTTCTTTGGTTTTTGCAAAAGCAGTTTGACACAAAGCGGATACTGCTACATATAATTATTGTGGTAGTGATGTGTTTGGCAGTACTAACTACAGGGCGCAAGAATCTGCTTCTTTTTTCGCTTTTCATCATAAATGCAGGAGCAGTAGATGTCAATAAAATTGCACGTACCTCGATCGTGGCAACCTTCTCGGCCACCTGTCTAGTCATTCTTTCTTGTAAAGCAGGTGTCCTACCTGACCGGGTATATTACCATGAAGGAGCATTGGCACATAGCCTAGGTTTTTCCTATTACGGCAGCTATCCTTACATTATTATGTTTAATATGCTAGCATATTTGTATGTTAGAAAAAAACTGCACTGGGTCGAAATTATCGCATTTGTACTGCTCAACAACTACATTTACTACAACAGCACACTGCGCTTGACATACTATCTGTCACTGTTTGTTGTACTGCTTTATGTGGTGATGATAAAGATGGATTTTGTGACGCTGAACCGGAAACTATACAGACGGCTTTCTCTGCTGGTATTTCCGGGCTTCTTCCTTTTTACGATTATTGGAAGCTTAAAATATAATTCACAAAGAAGATGGTGGCGTGAGCTTAACGATCTGCTTTCAGGACGTCTGTATCTTTCTAAAATTGCGTTTCAGCGATATCATGTCAAGCCCTTCGGGCAGTTTATTGAAACCAATAATATGATCAACGGTCGTATTGTTACAACAAATTACTTCTATATTGATTCCGGCTATATCTATGCGATACTCGGCTACGGTTTGGTATTTACGTTGCTGTTGCTGGCAGTATACAGCTTTTTGATTCACTATTCCTGTCGTACAAATGATAAGAAGCTGTTTGTTTGGCTCTTATCTTTAGCAATTTTTACTGTTGTGAACAACGTGTGGGTGAGTGTCCATTACAATTGTCTTCTGCTGATGCTTATGCCATTTCTGAATGATGCATCACTCCGGCTGCAAAAAAAACTACAGGAGGTCATCAAATTTGCAACTAAAACGTAATGCCAATCTGGATCTGTTAAAATTGCTCTCCTGCATGGCAGTTGTTGGACTTCATGTATTTACCTACAGTTATGAAAACATATGGATCAACTACCTGCACTATATGTCAGGCTATGCAGTCCCAGTCTTTTTCATGGTGAATGGCTATCTGATTTTGAATAAAAAAGAAGTCAGTTATTCCTATGTGTTTCAAAAAATCCTGCATATTATGTTGATTGTTACCCTATGGAATCTTCTGATTTTCCTAGCCTATCTAATCTTAAAGCGTGAATTACTGAATCCATTTTTAATGATTCTACAGTCATTGATACAAAAGGGGTATATGTGGCAGTTCTGGTTTTTGGGGGCAATGATTCTGACATATCTTGCCGCACCGTTTCTACACAAACTTCTTCATCGGCTGAAAAATGGCTTTCTGACAGTATCAATGGTGCTGTACGCTATATGTCTTGGCTTTTGGATCATCGGGCTAGTGCGGGGTAATAACTTAACCGATAATTGGATCCAGACTTTTCATATCTGGAAATGGCTTTTTTATTTTGTAATGGGTGGATACCTGAAGTCGCTCATTCCCTGGCTCAATGCACATATTCCCTATTTGGTACATGTGACAGTTTTTATCTTATTGTTTATAGGTTTTCCGTTGTATCAGTCTACCATTGGCAGACAGATCAACTACGGAAGCTACTACACCGATCCGCTTGCACTTTGCAGTAATCTTGGAATCTTTACCTTCGTTATGCGGATTCCATGTGATAAAAAAGCTTCTAGTGCAATTGTGGGTCTGTCTTCATTGGGAATGGGATGTTATATCATTCATCCGGCTCTTCTGAATGTTGTTAATCAGTATATTGATTATCAGCAGCACTGGATTCCTTTTGTACTTTATCCGGTAATTCTGATGATATCATTCTTAATAACATTCGTGATGAAAAAATTTAGGATTACAAAATATTTTGTAGATTTATAAAAGATTTGGACTGAGTAAGAGAATTGTTCATGGTTCAATCAAGTATCCAGTGTATATTCCAAAATGAAAGGACATGACTATGGCGCAAAGAAGAAATGACATCGATGTGGTCAAGGGTATTTCCATGCTGTGTATCGTTGTGGGACATTTGGGTATTGGATCAATAGAAAAATTTGTATTTACTTTCCATGTTCCGATATTTTTGATTATTAGTGGTCTGTTTTTTACTCCACGTGATGGATTGATAAAAAAAAGATTCACACAGATGGTTAAACCTTATTTGTCTACAGGATTGATCATGTACTTGATTGTTTTGTGCAAAACATTGGTCAAGCTTGTGCTTCATCGTGCAAAATTCTACGAATTTACGTCGATCACTCTTAATGCAATATTAGGGATGCTGTATGGAAGTGGATCCCGGCACGACTTTTTCAACTTTGAGTTACCAGTGATCGGTGCTCTCTGGTTTTTTCTATCTATCTTCTGGGCAACTGCGATTCTGTACTATATTGAAAAGTGGGTTCCAGGTAAGTTAAAAGGTATTGTCATTATATTGCTATTCCTTGTTTCTTTTTTATCTGCCAAGCTGACATGGCTTCCGTTTTCAATTCAGGCAGGTGCTTCTTCTGTTTTTTTCCTTTATGTGGGCTACCTTGCAAAGAAACACCAGTTATTAGAAAAACCGATTCAGCCGCTGTGGTGTGTGTGTGCTGTACTGCTTTGGAGTGTTGCATTGTATTTCAGTTATTGGCATGGTAATATGAGCATCGTGTGCTGTGCATTTCCAGACCCGCTCATCAATGTTGGAGGTGCAGTTGCAGCAAGCTACCTTATCATTAGCCTTGTCAGAAAGATGGATGAAATTGAGATAATTTCCGCCTCCCGTCCGTATCACTTTTTATGCTACTGGGGCAGGTTCTCCGGAACAGTTCTTTGTTGCCATGTGATTGAATATCGCATGGTGAACTGGAATTTGTTTAGCAATCTTGGAAAGTCATTCCTCATAGTTGTGTTCATTCTAAAATTGATACTCATTACAGGTGGTACTTGGTTTATCCAAAAACACAAAAAAATACGAAAGCTTTTTTGATTTTCATTATGAAAGGAAAAACGATGTCACAGCCAAGTATAAAGAGAAACTACATATATAACACACTGTATGAAATTTTGGCGATCATTTCCCCGTTGATTACTGCACCATATGTATCCCGTATCTTCGGTGCTGACGGCATCGGTATTTATAGCTATACTCATGCAATCGTCACATATTTCACAATGTTTGCAGCGTTAGGTGTCCGTTCTTACGGTCAGCGCGAAATCGCACAGCATCGAGATAATAAAGTGGAAACAAGCAAACTTTTTTGGGAGCTTGAGTTGATGTGTATATCGACAACATTGATTTGTTTGATTGTTTGGTTGTTTCTAATCCTTCTCAGTAAAGATTATTCGATTTATTATGCAGTACTTTCGATGACAGTCTTGGCTGTAGCGTTTGATATATCATGGTTTTGGAGTGGATATGAGCAATATCGTTTTATTGTCATTCGGAATTCCATCATAAAAATTGTTGGAATCATATTGCTGTTTGCATTTATCAAGCAAAAGAGTGATTTGTTGCTGTATATTGCACTCATTGCTGGTACAGGTTTGATTGGAAATATTTCTATGTGGTCCTACCTTCCTAAACACTTAGTTCATATTGATTGGAAATCACTGAATATAAGGCCGCACTATAAAAATACTTTAGTCTATTTTGTGCCATCAATTGCTACCTCGATTTACACAGTACTGGATAAAGCAATGATTGGCTGGATTACCCATGATGATTATGAAAATGGTTACTACGAACAAGCGACTAAGCTGGTAAATATCTGTAAGACGGTTGTATTCTCTATCATCACGGTCATGTCTTCCCGGATGTCGTTTCTGTTTGCTAAGGAACTGCATGAGGAGATCAAGCATCGCTTGCAGGATACGATTAATTATGTCCTGCTGATCGCAATACCAATTGTGTTTGGACTCATCAGTGTGTCAAGCCGCTTTATCCCGCTATTTTACGGTGTCGGTTATGAGAAGACCATTCCGATCCTATATATGATGGCACCACTTCTGCTCGTCATAGGAATCAGCAATTGCCTCGGCTCACTATACTTTACACCAAGTGGACAACGTGCAAGAAGCAATAAGGCGATTGTTACTGGTGCTGTTGTCAATTTGATCATGAACTTTCTTATGATACCACATTTTCATTCATTTGGTGCAACACTTGGATCGCTGGCAGCAGAGATCACGATTACAATGATGTACCTGTATATGGCATCAGATTACTTCGATCTGACTTGTGTTCCCCGCTTTGCATGGAAGAGAGTGATAGCTGGTGCAATTATGTTTAGCATTGTTGTTTTAATAGGACATGTTACAAGTGACAATTGGATTGGTCTGATTCTACAGGTCCTGACAGGCATTGTGGTATACGGAACTGTACTGCTGCTATTCAGGGATGAGTTCTTAGTAGGCAATGTCAAGAAGATCATGAAAAAAGTATTCAAGAAAATTTATAAGACATAAGGAGGATGGATATGGTCGATTTACAGATACAGCTTCCTGAGCATTTTCTGGATGAGGAAGAACGATGTGGATATACCGTCAGTTCGGAAATGAAAAAAGTTTGGGCTGTACAGTTGGATCTGCTAGTTGCTTTTGATAAGGTATGTAAAAAACACCATATTACATATTTTGCTTCGAGCGGGACAATGCTTGGCGCAGTTCGGCATAAGGGCTTCATACCGTGGGATGATGATATTGATGTGATGATGCTTCGTTCAGAATATGAGAAACTGTGCAAAGTAGCAGTGCATGAATTTAAGCAGCCTTACTTTTTTCAGACAGAACAAACCGATCCAACCTCAGCACGCCGTCATGCACAGCTTCGGAACAGCCTAACTACAGCAATCCTCAAATCTGAGCTGAAAAGAAAATATCATTTCAATCAGGGGATTTTTATTGATATTTTTCCATTAGATGCAATTGCTGATGATGATAAACGTTTTGAACGGCAGGCTAAGAAGTCTATGCGCATTAAACAAAAGTATCGATATCTGATGAATCTGACAGATCGTTATACACCATCAAAAGATAAGAATATCAAAGAATTCTTGCGTGCAGCGGCTCATAAAGCCATGTCTGGTCCTTTCAGCAGATTTATCAGCTATAAACCCTACTATCAAGCTTTTGAGGATAGTTTCCTTACATGGGAGGGTGAGAACACCAAAATGCTGGGATTGTTATGCCTGCGGTTTGAGAAACGTAATCTACGTTTCCGTGAGGATTTTCAGGAGGCGATCGAAATGCCGTTTGAATTCCTGTCCATTCCGGTGCCGGTGAGATATGACCATGCGCTGCGCCATATCTATGGAGAGTATATGAAGTTCGATAAAAATAATGGAAATGTGCATGGCGAGGTGATTTTTGATACAGATGTCCCGTATATCGAATATTTTCGCAGACTGGATCAGAAAAAAAATAAGGCATAGCCCTTCGCAGATAAAATCAATATAAAAAGGATGATCATACTATGAGAAGAATAAGTATCCTTGGCGGAGGAAATATCGGCACCCAGTTTGCTTGCGTGTTTGCGGCAAAGGGGTATGAAGTAACGGTACACTCGTCAAAGCCAGCCCTATATGATGGCACTCTACAGATTCTGAATGGTGATGGAGAAGTGGAGTGTGAAGGGAAAATTCATAAGGTAACAGCTTCCTATGAGGAGGCGATCACAGACAGTGATATTGTGTTTATTACATACCCTTCTTTTATGTTTCAGAAGCTGTCCGAAGAAATTGCACCATATATTTCAGATGGAATGTGCATCGGTGTGATTCCTGGAACGGGTGGTGCCGAGTTTTCATTTCGGAAATGTATCGAAAACGGTGCTGTTTTATTCGGGTTGCAGCGTGTTCCGGCTGTGGCACGTCTCGTAGAATACGGGCATTCAGTTCAGGTGGAGGGGCTTCGGGATCGTCTGCATCTTGGTGTGCTTTCTTCCTCTCATGGGATAGAACAGGCACAGCTCCTTTCAGCTGTGTTTGGTATTCCCTGTGAATTGCTTCCCAATTATCTGTGCGTCACGATGACCCCCTCAAATCCGATTTTACACACCACTCGATTGTGTACGCTCTTTTCGGACTATGTTCCCGGAAAGGTCGTGTATGAAAGAAATCCGCTGTTCTACGGTGAGTGGTGCCTGGCTTCCTCTGAACTGCTACTTGCCTGTGATTCAGAGCATCAGGCGTTGTTAAGAAAACTTGATCGGCTTGATTTGTCTAGTGTACGTTCTCTGCGGATCCATTATGAGAGCGAGACAGCAGAGCAGCTCACTGCAAAAATGTGCAACATCAGAAGTCTGCATGATCTTACTTCTCCAATGAAACTTGTAGACGGTGGATGGATTCCCGACTTGTCCTCTCGCTATTTCACTGCGGATTTCCCGTATGGCCTTGATATTATCCGCCAGATTGCAGTTATGGCGGATGTCGAGGTTCCTAATATCACTCGCACTATGGAATGGTATCATAGTATTTCAGACGATCGGAATGTGCTCTCTCTCTCATCATTCGGTATCACAAACCTGGAGCAGCTGTATCAGCTGTACCAGACAAAATAAAAAAATGGAGGTAATTGAAATGATTGACGAAGCCCTAATTGAGCAAATGTACATTGAACGCAATGTCCTTTTGAACCCTGGTCCGTCCACAACGACCGACACGGTCAAGCTGGCACAGGTCGTTCCGGACATCTGTCCACGCGAAAAGGAATTTGCTGGACTTATGAAAGGTCTGCGTGAAGATCTTGTAAAAATAGTTCACGGTGACCTTGATAAGTACACATCTGTACTTTTTTGTGGAAGCGGCACTATTAATATTGATGTATGCCTGAACTCTCTTCTACCCGAGGGCAAAAAGATTCTTGTTGTAGACAATGGTGCATACAGCACGAGAGCTGTGGAGATCTGCCGATTCTATAGTCTGCCGCATATCGATCTTCAGTTCCCGGTTGATCAGCGTCCTGATCTGACAGTTGTGGAGCAGACACTCAAGGACAACCCGGATATTGCACTGGTATATACGACGCATAACGAGACCGGCACCGGCATCCTGAACCCCATCCGTGAAATCGGCGCACTGGCGCATAAGTACGGGGCAGTGTTCACAGTAGATACCACCTCGACCTATGCAATGCGTCCGATTGATGTGGAAAAAGATAACATCGACTTCTGTATGGCTTCTGCACAAAAGGGACTAATGGCGTTCACTGGCCTTTCTTTTGTTGTCGGAAACAAGACAATTATTGAAAAATCAAAGGAGTATCCTAAACGCTCCTACTATTGCAACCTATGGCTTCAATATGATTTCTTCGAGCGGACAGGCGAGATGCATTTTACCCCACCTGTACAAACCATCTATTCCACTATTCAGGCACTTAAAGAATACTGGGCAGAGGGTGAAGAAGCAAAGTGGGCACGCCATACAAGAGTATTCAATGCTATAAACAAAGGACTCGATGAACTGGGTTTTCGTCAGGTTATTAAACCAAAGTGGAGGGCAGGTCTCGTATCTTCCGCAATTTATCCAGATGATCCTAACTGGAGTTTCGATGCTGTTCATGATTATTGCTACGAACGAGGATTCACTATTTATCCTGGAAAGATATCTACAACTAATACATTCCGGCTTTGTGCACTTGGAGCTATAGATGAATCTGATATCGTAGACTTCTTCAAGGTGTTCCGTGAAGCACTTGAAAAGAACGAAATCACAATACCTGTTAAGTACAACAACTGAGGAGAAAATGAAATGAAGACTGTTTATACTTGTTTCTGTACAGATGTCATCCATGAGGGACATCTCAATATCATCAACAACGCAAAAAAATATGGTAGAGTTGTTGTGGGAGCTCTCTGCGACAAGGAACTCATACGCTTCAACAAGTTCCCGACTACAACTCTCGATGAACGTATTAAACTCTATCAGAGCCTTGAAGGTGTTGATGAGGTAGTTATTCAAAATAGTTCAATGTATGATGATGTGATTGAAAAACTGCATCCTAACTATATCATTCATGGTGATAATTGGAAAAGCGGGGCTGCATCGGCAATTAGAGGGAATGTAGTTAAGAAACTTGCAGAGTATGGCGGCGAAGTAATAGATGTCTCCTATACTTACAATCCGACAGTTAAGAAGATAGATGCGCAGCTTAAAGAAAAGCTTGCAATGCCTGAATACAGAAGAAAGCGTCTTCGTCAGCTCATTGAGATGGGTCAAATTGTGAAGACTATTGAGGCACACAGCGGTTTGACAGGTCTTATTGCTGAAAAAACTGTCGTTGAACACGAAGGTCAGCTTTATCAGTTCGATGCTATGTGGATTTCGTCACTTTGCGATTCCACTGCAAAAGGTAAACCTGACATTGAACTTGTTGATATGACTTCACGTTTCCGTACTATCGATGATATCATGGAGGTCACCACCAAGCCTATCATTTTTGACGGTGATACAGGCGGACTTACAGAGCACTTTGTTTATACAGTACGTTCTCTTGAAAGAATGGGTGTAAGTGCTATTATCATTGAGGACAAGAAGGGTCTCAAGAAAAATTCCCTTTTCGGTACTGAGGTTAAGCAGACACAAGCTACTATCGAAGAAATGAGTGCTAAGATTGCTGCCGGCAAGGCTGCACAGCTTTCAGATGATTTCATGATTATTGCACGTATTGAGAGCCTGATCCTCGAGCAGGGTATGGATGATGCACTTACAAGAGCATTCGCTTTTGTTGAGGCTGGTGCAGATGGTATCATGATCCACAGCCGCAAAAAGAATCCTGCAGAGATTGTTGAGTTCTGCGACAAATTTCGCAAAAAGGACAAGACGACACCCATCGTGGTTGTTCCTTCATCATTCAATACGATTACAGAAGAAGAACTTGCTGCTCACGGAGTCAATATTGTTATCTACGCAAATCAGCTCACAAGAAGCGCATTTCCTGCAATGCAGCAGACAGCTGAGGATATTCTCCGCTATCACCGAGCTAAGGAAGTAGACGACCGACTCATGTCTATCAAGGACATCATTACTCTCATTGACGAGCTTTAAGGTGATAACATGGCAAAGGAAATAGCAGTATTAATGGCGGCAGGTCTCGGTTCGAGAATGAGACCTCTTACTGAAAAGGTTCCCAAGCCGCTAGTAAAGGTATATAACCGCTCGATGATAGATACAGTCATCAGCGCTCTCGAGAAAAGAGGTATTGAACATATCTACATCGTGGTAGGTTATCTCGGAGAACAGTTCGACTTTCTCACTGAGAAGTATCCGAATATCACCATCATTAAGAATACAGAGTACAATGAAAAGAACAATATCTCATCCATTCATGCGGCAGCAGAGGTTATGAAAACAGCTGACTGCTTCATCTGTGAGGCAGACCTGTTCATATCCGACCCGTCGATATTCAAGTCGAAGCTCGATCATTCATGCTACTATGGCAAAATGGTCAAGGATTATTCCGATGACTGGGTGTTTGACCTCGACCCAAATGGCTTCATCACAAGAATTGGTAAGGGTGGAACAGATACCTACAATATGGTAGGTGTTTCGTATTTCAAGCAGAATGATGCTAAAATCATTGCCGATGCAGTCATCGAAGCATACAAGCATGAAGGTCATGAACAGCTCTACTGGGACGAGATAGTTGACCAGCAGCTTGACAATCTCAAACTTGTTATCAATCGCGTTTCAGCAGAGCAAATCATGGAGATAGACTCTGTTGAGGAACTGAAAGCGTTTGACCCTAATTTTGAGAAATACAATTAAGGAGTAAGCAATGAAGGTTGAAAGCTTAGTAAAAATAATAGGTACTGACTTCTACACAGGAGTTCCGGATAGTCAGCTCAAAGCACTCTGCAATTACCTTATGGATACATATGGTATCAATCAGAGGCATCATATAATCGCAGCAAACGAAGGTAATTGCACTGCTCTTGCAGCAGGCTATCACCTTGCAACAGGGAAAGTTCCGGCAGTGTATATGCAAAATTCCGGCGAAGGCAATATTATCAACCCTGTTGCTTCTCTTCTCAATGATAAAGTGTACGCTATCCCTATGATATTTATCGTGGGTTGGCGTGGTGAGCCCGGTGTTCACGACGAGCCTCAGCATATCTATCAAGGTGAGGTTACAGTCAAGCTTCTTGAAGATATGGATATCAAGACCTTTATTATCAGCAAGGATACAACAGAGGATGAGCTTGAGGCTGTCATGGAGGATTTCCGCAAGATGCTTGATATAGGAAAACAGGTCGCATTTGTTGTTCGCAAGGGTGCTCTGACCAATGCACCGGAGGTCAAGTATCAGAACGATAACAAGATGATTCGTGAGGAAATCATCCAACACATCGTAAAGGCAACCGGTGAAGATCCGATCATATCAACCACTGGAAAACCTAGTCGTGAATTGTTCGAGACCCGTACGGTCAACGAACAGAGCCACAAGTACGATTTCCTGACCGTTGGCTCGATGGGGCATGCTTCCTCTATCGCACTTGGTGTTGCCATCAATAAGCCCGACCAAAGAATTTGGTGCGTGGACGGTGATGGTGCTGTCCTTATGCACATGGGGGCTATGGCCGTACTCGGTGCAAATAAGCCACAGAATGTAGTACATGTCGTCATTAACAATGGAGCTCATGAGACTGTTGGAGGTATGCCGACTGTTGCATCAAAGATCAATTTGGTTGCAATTGCAAAGGCTTGCGGTTACCCTAATGCTGTCTGCGTCGATAACTTTGATGATTTGGATAAAGAACTAGAAACTGCAAAGGACAGACATGAACTCTCTCTGATCGAGGTTAAGTGTTCGATTGGTGCAAGAGCTGATCTGGGCAGACCGACAACAACTGCACTAGAGAATAAGCAGAACTTTATGACCTATCTTGCTAAGCTTTGATCAAAGGAGAATTTGTATGAACCAGGATTCCTACAGGGAGATGATTCGGGCTATTCAGCTCGAAACGCTCAAGAGTCTCAAGAAGCTTGACCGAATTTGTGAGAAGTATCAACTCCAATATTTTGCATACTGCGGAACGCTCTTGGGAGCGATCCGTCATGAGGGTTTTGTTCCGTGGGATGATGACCTGGATATTGGTATGATGCGGGAGGACTTTGAAAAACTCTGTCAGGTGCCGAAAGAGGAATGGGGAGATGATACCATTTTAGTAGCACCAACCGATGACTGCCCTATCCATGACAAGATCTTCGGGAGAGTGTATCGTAAGAACTCCATTATCCAAAGCAAATGCGATATTGATGAATGGAAGGCTCCGAAAACAGGCGAGCCGTTCCATACATCTCTGATGTGTGATATCTATATTTTTGACCATACCTCTGCCGAGAAGAAGGATAATGCATGGAAAAAGAAAAAATTACGCCGTCTAGCCGCATTGTACAAGCCGATGAAATACTGTGCCCGCACAAAAGGACAGTCTTTCAAGAGGAAGCTGAAAGCTGTCGTTAAGAATATTTACGGCTATACAGCTCGTCTGGTGAATCCAAATCCGGCAGCCTGTATCTCGGAAAAATATCGTAAAATTGCAATGGGCTCTTTGGATGATAAGTATATCTGCTGCTATAGTAGCAGATACAGCTACCAATACCGCCCAGATGAGTTTTTTCCTTTGGTACGAAAGAAATTTGAGGATATGGAAATCTGGGTCCCCAAGAATTATGACGCTTTTCTGACAGAATTGTACAAGGATTACATGAAACTTCCTCCAGAAGAGGATCGCTACCATATTCAGTTCATCTATGTGAATCTCGGAAATGAAAAGACCTTTGTGATCGATCCCATCCTTGGCTCATTGGGAGAACAAAGTCAGAAATAGCAACTGCTTTCAATTCGAGAAAAAGACAAATGTCATGATATTAATTTGTTCGCTGTTGCTTCTATGGTTGGAGTGGTTACTGAATGGGAAATTCACGGATAGTTATACACATAACTATTACTTTATGTTAGTGCTTGCTACGGTTAGTATTTTTAATTTGGTATCTGCACTTCCTCCTATATTGTTTCGGTCAGACATATCCTGTGCAAACTTAGCACGTTGATTTATGTTATGCATTCATCTTTTGCATATGTTGTGACAGATGTTCTTCACTTCAAAAATACTGTTATTGTTTTTTTCGTTGTATTGTTGATGTGCCTGGCAATCTCAATGCTAATTCTTTATCTTGAACGCTTTAAGCCATTTACTTGGCTGAAATATGTAATTAATAGATGATCGGTAAATATGAGGGCAAAGCTGTCCAGCTGGGATATCGCATTCTCTGTTTCCGTCACTTATCCAGTGTTTTATTTTGTGATCGGACACTATATCATCGTGGAACCGATGGATAAACGTCGGAAGAGCATTGCCATATTACTGATCTGCATATCCGCTGCCGTCATTTCAGGAGTGATTCTCGTAGGGAAGCCTTCTGATGTGATATGCAGTTATAACAGCTCTGTGATCGCACTGTATTCTGTCTCGATATTCTACCTGCTGCAAAACCTACAATTCAAGGATATGTCAGAAAAAACAGTGAAGCATCTCTGGAGGATCGACAGGCTGTGCTTTGGTGTTTGTTTGATCCATCCTGTCCTTATCAAGTTTACATACAAGATCCTAAAAATTACGCCATGCACATTTTTGGTGTATCCGGTCTTTACGGTACTTTTTCTTATTGTATTCTTACTCTGCTCTTTCTGTGCATCATTTGTCCTGAATTTGATTCCACCATTGCGAAAACATGTTCTATAAATAATACATATCTGATGATATGCCATCAATCTGAAAGGGGCTTATTAATTTGAACCAATATGATTATTTAGTAGTCGGCTCCGGTCTTTATGGTGCCGTCTTCGCCCACGAGGCGAAAAAAGTAGGCAAGAGTGTTCTTGTCATCGACAAACGCCCAAATATTGCTGGCAATGTGTATACAGAAACTGTAGAAGGTATCCATGTCCACAAATATGGTGCGCATATTTTCCACACCAATAATACTGAGGTATGGAATTATATCACGCAGTTTGCCACATTCAACCGCTTCACAAATTCCCCAATCGCAAACTATCACGGTGAGCTCTTCTCGCTCCCATTCAATATGTACACCTTCAACAAGATGTGGGGCGTAGTAACTCCGGAAGAGGCAGCTACTAAGATTGCAGAACAGCGCAAAGAAATCACTGGCGAACCGCAGAATCTTGAAGAACAAGCTATCAGTCTTGTTGGTCGTGACATCTATGAGAAACTCATCAAGGGTTACACGGAAAAGCAGTGGGGACGTGACTGCAAGGATCTTCCTGCATTCATCATCAAGCGTCTGCCGGTTCGTCTGACATTTGATAACAACTACTTCAATGCGCTCTATCAAGGAATCCCGGTCGGCGGTTATACACAGATGGTTACAAATATGCTAGAAGGCATTGAGGTTCGCCTGAACACAGATTATCTAAAGCATAAGGCTGAGTTAGATGCGCTTGCTGAAAAGGTCATCTACACAGGTCCAATTGATGCGTACTTTGATTTCAAGCTTGGTACACTCGAATATCGTAGTGTGCGTTTTGAGACAGAACTGTTGGATATACCGAACTTTCAGGGCAATGCTGCTGTCAACTACACAGACCGTGAGACGCCGTGGACTCGTATCATCGAACACAAGTGGTTTGAGTTTGGTAAAGATGCTGATGGTAATGATCTTCCTAAGACTGTTATATCAAAAGAATATAGCTCTGAATGGAAGCCCGGCGATGAGCCGTATTATCCGGTCAATGATGAGAAAAACAGTAAGCTCTATGCACAGTATAAAGCTCTTGCTGAAAAAGAGTCTAAAGTTATCTTTGGCGGTCGTCTCGGCGAATACAAGTATTATGATATGGATGCAGTTATAGCATCTGCATTGGAATTATGTAAGAAAGAACTGTAATAAATAATTGAACGATACATGAGTATTCGTGCATCGTTCATTATTTTTCTGTTTTGAGTGCTGACGAAACAAATGAAGATGTAGAACTTTCGCTCCTTTGTTTGCTACAACTCTGTCTGAAATACAAGAACACTGTAGCAAATTTACAGATATTGGCTTGCAGGCGGACAAGAAAGCCATCTTGATTTTGATAATCTGAAAGAAATGTTCAATATTGGTATAAAATGTGAACTATATATCTTTGAATGTCTGATCAATAATTTCCTTGATATTACACGTCAGACAGATACATGGACTCCACTTTTTATTATGGCAAGCGTGGATAACAACAATGAAATACAAAAGTTCTTTGAACAATATAACTATTTTGGATACAATAGTGAAAATATATGGTTTTTCATTCAGGAACAGCCAAAATCGGAGGATAATCTTCAGAATTCCTTTGAGGAATGTTTCCACCTAATCATTTTCCTTTCCTAGGTACATTAGAAGAACTAATCAAAAAATTCCATTAGAAGCACCTAAAAATAATGAAAAATTTTATATTTTCTAACATTATAAGGAAGTGAGTTACAATAACTCACTTCCTTATTCTATATTATCTGCCCAAAACATCTATGTGAAGTGGGATTTTTAAGCTCATGTACTTGTTCTGATTGATATAGTGGAATATCAGGCTTTAATGATGATACAATCTCTGTAATATTTTCGGTAGCTATTTGTCGTCCCTTTGACAAATAACCTCTTACTTTAAAATCAAAATTAGGAACTTTGTCATTCACCAAAGCAACATACAACTTTTGCTTTTCTGCATCAGACACACCTTTACAAGCACTCTGGAATAATTTTAAAGCCGTCTGCACATCTTCATCTGTTATTTTTCTCTGCATGAGTTCTTGAATCATCTTATTTCGCTTAATTTCAGAATCCATGCTATCTTTTTTCATATGAATAGGATGCTTTGTATATCCGATAATTGCATGAATATGGTCTTTCGGTGCAACATAGCAGTCCAAAGCATTCCCATCATAGATCAGAGTAATATCCAATGCCGACTGCAAGCTGTGCGATGCACGTTCCAATTGCATAGCAGCATTATTCCGTTCCTTATGAAGATGTTTCTTCTTGAACGGATTGATTGTTTTCTTGATTTTGTCGTTTAAATCCTGTACTTTCTCAGCAGATTGCCTGAACTCTTGTACCATTTGTTGTGCATTCTGATAAGATTCCTGGCATTCTGTAGAAATATGAGCCGTTTTCAGATAATAATACACGCTGCATTTGAAAGCATACTCATTCTTTAACTGAATAATATTGGCAATACTTTCTTGTGAAAGTGGCTTAGACTCTGACTTTTCTGGTCTTGTTCTGCTGGATTCTGACTGCGATTCAGAACACAGCTCCAAAGCAGTTTGACATATGCGCTCTATATCTGTGTTAATTCTATCTTGTTGTACAGAGTGCAATTCTGTTGTGAGCTGCTGTATCTCTAATTCTATTGCATGGACTTGATTTTCTATATTTTCCAATAGATTGTTTTGCTGTCTGATTGCATCATTTCGGCTGACTAATTCAGAATGTCTGCCTTGTGATGCAATCTTTCGTGCAAAATAGCCTTCATGTATGGTAGGAATTTGTTCTTTGCCCTGCCGTTCATAACTTCTGTGGTCTATTCTGTCCTGCTCGGACAATCTAACATTACAGCATTCTGCCCAGACTGCTCTCCATTCCTCTACTCGTTCTTTCGCATTCCAGTCATTGTAACTTTCTGTATGGCATTTATATTGTTTCCGTCCGGTTTTATCAATCTTCTGAAAAATCCTATGACCGTTCTCGTCAAGTTCATACACCTTACGGCTTTTACCTGCCCACTTACCATCCGGGAGAATGCTCCTTGTAGTAAGCATGATATGTGCATGAGGATTCCCGTCCCCACTATCATGTATTGCCCAATCTGCGCACATTCCTTTTTTTGTTAAGTAATTTACAAATTCTCTTACTGTAGCTATCTGTTCGTCCTGTGTCAATTCTCGTGGTAAGGCAACTTCGATCTCTCTCCATAGCCTTGCATTTTTTGACTTTTCAATCTTATGAACGGCATTCCATAAAATTTCACGATTGCTATATTCTCTGGGAGCATTTTCACATAATGCGACTCCGCAACATACAATTCTTTGTTTTTGACCATAATCAGATGTGATTCCTGTTTCATCATTTTTTAATTTTTCTCCACTTCGATAAGCAGATGCCGCTATTGCACTTTGTCCTTTTGCTCTGCCACCAATCTTAACACTCAAATGATAAATTGCCAATATTGTTCACGTCCTTTCGTTATTTTAGTAGGGAAGTTAAGAGAAGAAAATTCTTGTAAATTTGAGTAGCAACGTCTCTACGCACTTACATACTATATAGACAAATAGCTTTGCTATTTTAGATATGTAGTATGTAAGTGCGCCCTTTTATGAAAAGGTGCTATATAACTATAGCATAAATTCAGAAGTTTGTCAAGCTTCTGAAAACAGTAATTTTAAAAATATAGCTCTTGACAAGCGTTCTAATAAATGATAAAATATTCCTGAAAGGTGGTAAAAGAAATGGCAAAAGAAAAACGTTCCTACGAGGAAAGAATTGCTGCATTACAGGAAAAGCAAAAGCAACTGAAAGAACAAGAGAAAAAACTCAAAGCACAACAGTCAAAAGAAGAACGGAAGAAACGGACAAAGCATCTGATTGAAATTGGTCGTGCAGTATACTCCGTTCTTGGTGACAGCTATCAGGAAGGCGATGTAGAAAAACTAATAGCTTTCCTCAAACGACAAGAACAACGAGGACGATTCTTCTCATCGGCAATGGGACGAAACGCAAATCAAAAATCTGATACCAATAACTGACCAGAACGGCAATGTGATTTTTTCATGTTGCCGTTTCATTTACTTAGCTGAAACCCAAAAATTGACCCACCTCAACATCAAACTGTATACTTTGTATACCTTGTATACCTGACATTGAAAAATAGCTATATTTCGCATTTTTTATTGGTATACA